>JAXDNZ010000547.1:0-4953 GCA_034669185.1 Hyphomicrobiales bacterium | reverse complement strand
ATCGCGGCGGGATCGCGCGCGAACCGCAAGCTCTTTGACGGCTCGTCATTCGGCGTGAAGCTGCCGCGCGGTTCGGTCCAGCGCATCACGCCGACGATATCGACGACGCCGTCCGGCTCGCCGTCGGGGCGGGTCTTTGCGTCCTGGCGGCCTTCCGGGACGAAGCCGCGATTGACGACCACGACGCTGCCGCCCGAGAGGCGCGCGGGCGAGAACACCCAGTAGCCCGGTTCTTTGATGTCGGGCCGCAGCCCCGAACCGCTCGCATAGACGAACGCTTCCTCGCCGGGCACGAACGTTGCGGGGAATTCGACGCGGGTGAATTCATCCTTGGCGGCATCGAGGCGCTGCCAGCGTTCGCGCGCCGGCAAGTTTGTCGGCGGTGCCGCAAGCCGGCTGTTCAGTGTGGCGATCAGTTCTTCCTTCCAGGACTTGCGCTCGAGCTGCCAGGTGCCGAGCGCGATCAGGATGCCGAGCGCGCCCACAGCGACGACCGCCGGAAGGATCACACGGCGTGCCGTCACCCCTTGTCTCCGCGCCCGAATTGGCCGGGCGCCGCGTCATGATGGTATTGCAGCGCGATCAAGAGGCCCTTCAGGAGCCGCAGCGGCGCGAGCGTCACGATCAGGATCAGCGGCCCCCACAGGAGCGCGTGCAGCCAGAACGGCGGCTGATAGAAGATCTCCACCAGCAGCGCGGCGCCGACCACGACGAAGCCCGCGATCAGGATGACGAAGATCGCCGGCCCGTCGCCGGCGTCGGCGAAGGCGTAGTCGAGGCCACACGTCTCGCATTCCTTGCGGACGTTGAGGAAGCCCGCGAACAGATGGCCCTTGCCGCAGCGCGGGCAGCGCCCGGTCAGTCCGGCGACGAAGGGAGACACTGGCGCGCGCTGTTCGGTCATGTCGAGATCATCGGATCGAGGTCGTTGCGCGCTAACATAGAACGGAAAAGGGCGGCCGGAGCCGCCCCTTTTGGGTGTGACAGGTGTGCGGTCAGTGCGCAGCCGCAGTATGCGCCCCGGCGCCCCACACATAGATGCAGGCGAACAGGAACAGCCATACGACGTCGACGAAATGCCAGTACCAGGCCGAGAACTCGAAGCCGAGATGATGCTTCGGCGTGAAATGTCCCGCATAGGCGCGGAACAGGCACACGATCAGAAAGATCGATCCGATGATCACATGCGCGCCGTGGAAGCCGGTCGCCATGAAGAAGGTCGCGCCGTAGATATGGCCTTTGTAGGCGAACGCCGCGTGGCTGTACTCGTAAGCCTGCACGCAGGTGAACAGGAGGCCGAGCACGATGGTGCAGATCAGCCCCAGTTTCAGGCCTTTGCGGTCATCGTGCAGCAGCGCGTGGTGCGCCCACGTGACCGTGGTGCCCGAGGTGAGCAGGATCAGCGTGTTGAGCAGCGGCAAATGCCATGGATCGAAGGTCTCGATGCCCTTGGGCGGCCACACGTGGCCGAGGAGCTCGGTTCGCGCGATCTGATGCATGTCGTTGGGGAACAGCGCCACGTTGAAGTAGGCCCAGAACCACGCCACGAAGAACATCACCTCGGAGGCGATGAACAGGATCATGCCGTAGCGATGCGAGATCTGCACCACACGGGTGTGATAGCCGTCATGCTCGGCTTCGCGGATCACGTCGCGCCACCAGCCGATCATGGTGTAGAGCACGCCGATCGTCCCGGCCGCGAACAGAAGCGGGGCGGCGGCGAAGAGCTTGTGCATCCAGGCGATCAGGCCGACCGCCAGCATCAGCGCCGCGACCGAGCCGACGATCGGCCACGGGCTCGGATCGACGAGATGGTAGTCGTGGTGCGGTTTGGCGTGCGCGTCGGCCATCGTCGTCACTCTCCGTTATCCCGGCGCGGCTAGAGCCGCCCGGATGTCGTATTGCCTTCCGCCACCGGACGCGAGGGTTCGCGCACCGGATAAAACGAATAGGACAGCGTGATCGTGTTGAGGTCGTCCTGCTCCCAGTCCTTCACCATGGCCGGGTCGACGTAGAACACAACCGGCATCTCGCGGCGCTCGCCAGCCTTTAGTTTCTGCTCGGTGAAGCAAAAGCAGTTGATCTTCTGGAAGTACAATCCGATCGTCGTCGGCGTGACGTTATAGGCCGCCTGGCCGACGGTCGTGCGTGCCGCCAGATTCGTGACGACGTAGTTGACGGTCACCACTTCGCCCAGCCGCACCTCGATCGAATTCTGCTCCGGCTCAAAGCGCCACGGCAGTCCGCCGCCCACATTGGCGTCGAACCGCACCGTGACCTTGCGGCCCAGCGTCTGCGCGGGCGCCCCGGTCGCGACCTGCGTGCGCCCGCCGAAACCGGTGGCGCGGCAGAACCAGTCGTAGAGCGGCACCGACGCGTAAGCCATGCCGACCATGCCGGCGACGAAGGCGCCGCAACACGCGGCGACGATCACGTCGCGGCGGCGCGCCTTCATCGGATCGGTTGCCATCCTCATCGTCTCACAGCGGCCGGATCAGCACCGCCGGTCCCTTGACCAGCGTCACCAGGTAGAACAGCACAACCAGCACACCGAGCGACAGCGCGATCGCAATCGAGCGGGCGCGGCGGCGGCGCTTCTGCTCCTCGGTCAGCACGATGCCGTCGTCGGGCGCAATCACAGGCCGAGCCCGTAGCGCGCGAGCGCATTGTCGAGGAGCAACGCCGCGAACAGCACGAACACGTAGAGCAGCGAGAACGCGAACAGCTTCTTTGCAGCGGCCGGTGCCGCGGGTCCAACGCGGTCGCGATAGACGCGCCACGCGAGCCAGAGCATCCCGGCACCGCAGGCGAAGGCAAACGCGCCGTAGACGAGCCCCGCATAGCCGAGCAGCGCCGGCGACAGGCCGACCGGCGCAAGGATCAGCGTGTAGATGAGGATTTGCTTGCGGGTTTCGTCGAAGCCCGCCACCACCGGCAGCATCGGCACCCCGGCGCGCGCGTAGTCGTCGCACTTCAGCAGTGACAGCGCCCAGAAATGCGGCGGCGTCCAGAGGAAGATGATGAGAAACAGCAGAACGGGCTCGACCGTGAGGCTTCCGGTCGCCGCGGCCCAGCCGATCATCGGCGGGAAAGCGCCGGCCGCGCCGCCGATCACGATGTTCTGCGGGGTCGAGCGCTTCAGCCACATCGTATAGATGAGCACGTAGAACGCGATCGTCATGGCGAGCAGCGCACCCGCCAGCGCGTTGACCAGCAGGCCGAGCACCACGACCGAGCCGACCGCGAGCGTGAGCCCGAAGGCGAGCGCCTCGCCCGGCAAAACGCGGCCCGCCGGGATCGGGCGGCGCGCCGTGCGCGTCATGATGGCATCGATGTCGGCGTCGTACCACATGTTGAGCGCGCCGGACGCGCCCGCGCCGATCGCGATACAGAGCAGCGCCGTGAAGCCGATCACCGGATGAACATGGCCGGGCGCGACCAGCAGGCCGACCAGCGCCGTGAACACCACGAGCGACATCACCCGCGGCTTCATCAGCGCGAGATAGTCCTCCACGCCCGCAAGCGAAGGCTCCGCGAGAGCCAGCGGCTTGGTCAGATCGGCGCCTTCGCTAACCAGGGACATCTATTCGGCGTCTTGTTTGCTTCTGTTTGCGCATGTTCTGATCCGAAAACCGTTTCCCGCTTTTCGGCCTCATGCGCTGGCCATCACTTGATGCGCGGCAGCGTGTTGAACTGATGGAACGGCGGCGGCGACGACAGCGTCCATTCGAGCGTCGTGGCGCCCGGTCCCCACGGATTGTTCGCCGCGCGCTCCTTGCGCAGGTAGAAAGCGTCAAACAGGCCGTAGAGGAAGATCAGGACGCCGAGGCCGGAGATATACGAGCCGATCGACGAGACGTTGTTCCAGCCGGCGAACGCGTCCGGATAGTCGACATAGCGGCGCGGCATGCCGGCCAGCCCGAGGAAGTGCTGCGGGAAGAACACCAGGTTCACGCCGATGAAGGTGACCCAGAAGTGCGCCTTGCCGATGGTGTCGTTGTACATGTAGCCGGTGATCTTCGGGAACCAGTAGTACCAGCCGGCGAAGATCGTGAAGACGGCGCCGAGCGAGAGCACGTAGTGGAAGTGCGCCACCACGTAGTATGTCTCCTGCAGCGCGCGGTCGACGCCGGCATTGGCGAGCACCACGCCGGTGACGCCGCCGATGGTGAACAGGAAGATGAACCCGATCGACCACAGCATCGGCGTCTTGAACTCGATCGAACCGCCCCACATCGTGGCGATCCACGAGAAGATCTTCACGCCGGTCGGCACCGCGATCACCATCGTGGCGGCCACGAAGTAGGCCTGCGCGCCGGCCGACATGCCGACCGTGTACATGTGGTGCGCCCATACGACGAAACCGATGCCGCCGATCGCGACCATCGCGTAGGCCATGCCGAGATAGCCGAACACCGGCTTCTTGGAGAACGTCGAGATGATCTGGCTGATCATGCCGAAGCCCGGAATGATCAGGATGTAAACCTCGGGGTGGCCGAAGAACCAGAACAGGTGCTGGAATAGGATCGGATCGCCGCCGCCCTCGGCGGTGAAGAAGGTGGTGCCGAAGTTGCGGTCGGTCAGCAGCATCGTGATGGCACCGGCGAGAACCGGCATCGCGAGGAGAAGCAGGAACACGGTCACCAGGATCGACCACACGAACAGCGGCATCTTGTGCAGCGTCATGCCGGGCGCGCGCATGTTGAAGATCGTGGTGATGAAGTTGATCGCGCCGAGGATCGAGGACGCGCCGGCGAGATGCAGCGACAGGATCGCGAAGTCGACCGCGGGTCCGGGATGGCCGGAGGTCGAGAGCGGCGCATAGATGGTCCAGCCGGCACCGACGCCGTTCGCGCCCGGCTCGCCCTCGAAGAACATCGACGACAGGAGCAGGATGAAGGACGCCGGCAGCAGCCAGAACGAGATGTTGTTCATGCGCGGGAACGCCATGTC
>JAXDNZ010000546.1:0-2843 GCA_034669185.1 Hyphomicrobiales bacterium | reverse complement strand
CGACCTGATCTGGCCGCTGTTCGTCACCGAAGGGACGAACCGGCGCGTCGCCATCGCCTCGATGCCGGGCGTCGAGCGGCTGAGCGTCGATCAGGCGGTGCGCGATGCGGAACGCGCCGCAAAGCTCGCGATCCCGTGCCTCGCGCTTTTCCCCTATACGGATCCCGGATTGCGCGACGAGACCGGCTCCGAGGCGCTCAATCCCGACAATCTGGTCTGCCGCACGATCCGCGCGATCAAGCAGGAATTCCCCGATCTCGGCGTCCTCTGCGACGTCGCGCTCGATCCCTACACCAGCCACGGCCACGACGGCCTGTTGCGCGAGGGCGAGATCGCCAACGACGAGACCGTCGCGGTGCTGGTCCGGCAGGCGCTCACCCAGGCCGACGCCGGCTGCGACGTGATCGCGCCCTCCGACATGATGGACGGCCGGGTCGGCGCGATCCGGCAGGCGCTGGACGCGGCCGGTCACGGCGGCGTGCAGATCATGGCCTATTCGGCAAAGTACGCCTCGGCCTTCTACGGCCCGTTCCGCGACGCGGTCGGCTCGGCCAAGACCCTGACGGGGGACAAACGCACCTACCAGATGGACCCGGGCAACTCCGACGAGGCGCTGCGCGAGGTGGAACTCGACATCGCCGAGGGCGCCGACATGGTCATGGTCAAGCCCGGCCTGCCCTATCTGGACATTGTGCGGCGCGTTAAGGACACGTTCGGGATGCCGACTTTCGTCTATCAGGTGTCCGGGGAATACTCTATGATCATGGCGGCGGCGGCCAACGGGTGGCTCGACGGCGAGAAGGCGATGCTGGAAAGCCTGACCGCCTGCAAGCGCGCCGGCGCCGACGGAATTTTGACGTACTTTGCGCCGAGGGTGGCGGAGAAGCTCAAAGGTGCTTAGGCGCACCGCCACCGCCGGCGAGGGTCCCGGACGGACTGCGATGACGTACGAAATCGAACCGGAACGCCGCAAAGCCTCTGTCGGAGGCAAGGTGCTGGTATTCGGCGTCGCGATCTTCGCGGTGCTCGGGGCGTTCTGGACGGTCGTTTGGTTCATCCGCTCCTACGTCGAACAGCCGCGCATCGCATTGCGCGCGCCAATAACGCTTGCCTCACGCGAGAGCGAACCGGCTGCCCCGCCGAAAGAGCCGGTCGCGACCGCCTCGATGTCGGCGCCGACCGCCGATCCGGCGCCGCCCCCGCAGACCTCGCCGAGCGCGCCATCCGAAAGACCGGCCGCGACCGCCCAGGCTACGGTACCGCCCCCCGCCGCCGAACCGGCGCCTCCGGCAGGCCCGATCGCCGACCGCTGGTTTCCGACCACACCCAGCACGCAATGGCCGGACCCGCCGAACAACGCCGCGACCGCGATGGCTCCGGCCTCGCAGCCCGAGCCGGCGGCCGAGAACGATCAGGCAGAACCCGAGGTCGTCGTCGCCAGCATGGAGCCGGCGATCCGCGGCGTCGTTCCAAAGCCGCGGCCCAAGCCGCCGACCAACAGCATCTCGGCGCGGCTGCGCGAGCCCCCGCTGCCGCGTCCGCGCCCGGATGGGCCGGCGCCGCAGAGCGTCTGGACCGCCACGCCGGTCACCGACGACCGCTTCCCGCAGTCCTCGCAGTAAGCCTGTTGCTAGAGCAGGATCGCGTGCACTGATTCAATTCGAAACGATAACGTTCTGATACGCTCGTCCCGGCGAAAGCGGGGACCAGTTCTTTGGCTCTGGATTCCCGCTTGCGCGGGAATGAGCGGAAGCGCGCTATTCCATCGCGCCGCCGGCGTCGATCCGCTGCGGTGTGAACTCAGCCAGCGCGTGCGCGATCTCATCGGCGTGCGCGGCGTCGCGCGTCTCGATCGTGACGTCGAGCCGCGTGCCTTTCGCCGGCACGTCGAGGAACAGGCGGCGGTGGTCGACCTCCAGGATGTTGGCGCCGAGCGTGCCGAGCTTGGTCGCGATCTGCCCGAGCACGCCCGGCCGGTCGGAGATGGTGAGGCGGAACGAGACGATGCGGTTCTCGCGTTCGAGCTCACGCACCATGATCGACGCGGCAATCCGCGGATCGATGTTGCCGCCGCACAGGATCAGGCCCACTCGTCTGTCCGCGAAACGTTGCGGGCTTGCCAGCATCGCGGCAAGCCCGGCCGCGCCGGCGCCCTCCGCCATCGTTTTCTGCAAGGTGAGGAACGCATTGACGGCGCGCTCGAGCGCCGCCTCCTCGACCAGCACGATGCCGGACACGAGCGCGCGTACCACCGGCTCGGTCAAACCGCCGACGTTCTTCACCGCGATGCCTTCGGCGAGCGTCGGCCCGCCGCTCGGCCGGTTCTGTCGGTTCAGCGCGTTCCACATCGAGGGATAGAGCGCGGCCTCGGCGCCGACGATCTCGATGCCGGGTTTCAGGGCGCGCGCCGCGATGGCGTTGCCGGCGATCAGTCCGCCGCCGCCGATCGGGATCACCAGCACGTCGAGCTCGGGCGTGTCTTCCAGCATCTCCAGCGCGATCGTCCCTTGGCCCGCGATCACGTGCTCGTCGTCATACGGATGCACCCAGCAATGATTGCGCTCGCGTGCGATCGCCTCGGCGCGCACTTGCGCGTCGGCGACGGTCTCGCCGTCGAGCACGACATCGGCGCCGTAGGCCTGCGTCGCCGCGACCTTGACGAACGGCGTCGTCACCGGCATCACGATGGTGGCCGAAATGCCCAGACGCCGGGCGTGGTAGGCGACCGCCTGGGCGTGATTGCCGGCCGACATGGTGATCACGCCGCGCGCGCGTTGCGCGGCGTCGAGCGACAGGAGCTTGTTGAGCGCGCCGCGCTCCTTGAACGAGTTGGTGACCTGCAG
>JAXDNZ010000545.1:0-8003 GCA_034669185.1 Hyphomicrobiales bacterium | reverse complement strand
TGTTGCCTCGACCGTCCAAAGCGCCAATATAAGGCGCATGGACGCCCAAAACCCCTCCGCCGCGCCCACGTTCGCGAACCGCACACCACTCCACATCGGCGCGGTCGGCTTGAAGGCGCGCGATCTGTCCCGCCTGACGTACTTCTACACGCAAGCGATCGGCCTCCACGTGCTCGACCGCGACAGCAAGACCGCCCGGCTCGGCGCCGGCGGTGTCACGCTGCTCGAACTGGAGGCGGCGCCCAACGCCAAGCCCGATGATCCGCGCACGGCCGGCCTCTTCCACACGGCCTTCTTGCAGCCGACGCGCGGCGATCTCGCGCGCTGGCTCGTGCATGCGGCGCGCAATCGCGTGGCGCTCACGGGCGCCTCCGATCACGCAGTGAGCGAGGCGATCTACCTCGATGACCCGGAAGGGAACGGCATCGAGGTCTATCGCGACCGGTTGCCCGAAGAGTGGCAATGGAACGGCGATCGCATCCGCATGACGACCGACCGGCTCGATCTGGATAATCTCGCGGCCGACGTCGGCGCAGCCGCCTACACCGGCGCGCCGGACGGACTGCGCATCGGCCACGTCCATCTGCGCGTCGGCGACATCGACACCGCGCAGAAATTCTATTCTGGCGCGGTCGGCCTCGACGTCACGGCAGGTCGCGGCGGCGCTCTGTTCATGTCATCGGGGCGCTATCATCATCACGTCGGAAGCAATGTCTGGAATTCGGCCGGCGCCGGGCGGCGTGACGAAGATCGCGCCGGACTTTCGTGGTTTGCCTTCGAAGGCGAGGCGGCGGCGCTTGCGGGCGTTCACCGGCACCTGGAGAGCGCGAACGTACCGCTCGGCGGGAACGGCGCGCTCGAAGTGCGCGATCCATGGGGGACGCGGGTGCGTTTTACGCCCGCCGCTTAAGGCGAGATCGCGGCGCGCATACAGCGGATGCGCCCGGGCCAGCACGCCCATCATGTTCCAGGGCGAAGTTTTGAAGATCAGCGGCCGAACTTGGTCATCGCCGCAGCGGTCGCGAAGACGGTCAGCATCACCAGCGCCAGCACGCCGCCGACGAACAGCGGCACCGAGTCGACCGTGCGCGACGGCACCACCATGAACGTGCGCATGCGGCGGCCGAGCGGACCGGCTGCCAGAGCATCGCGCGCGTGCTCGATCTCGGCAATGTCGCGCATCAACTGATCGGGAAGCGGTGCGATCGCGAACGGTGCGAGCTTCGGCCCGGCCGTCTCGGCCTCGCGCGCAGGGCGGGCGGCTAGGAAGCGCCCAACCTCCGGCGGGGCCGGCGGCGGCGCGGGGTGCGCGGCTTGAAGCTCCGGCTCCGCCGTCACCACGTCGGTGGTTGCTCCGGACGCGGACGCCCAGACATTCACCCACTCGAACTGGCCGGCATCATGGTCGCGTGCCATCGCACTGCCCCATTAAGAAAGACAGTCACGACAGCTAGAAGAAATCGCTGCGGGACGCGACGTTTATCCTTTGTAAACCTTAACCCCGGGGCTCGCTCTATGGCACCTAGACGCTGAACGCCTTGCCCTTCTCGGGCACGATCACCTTCGTGGCCTGCCCCTGCATCGCTGCGACGAACTTGTCGGCGTTCGGCTCGATGATCGGGAACGAACCATAGTGGCACGGGATCGCGGTATCCACTTTCAGGAAGCGCTTCACGGCGAGCGCGGCCGTCGTAGGACTCATGGTGAAGCGGTCGCCGATCGGCACCATGGCGACCTTGGGCGCATGGATCTCGGCGATCAGCGCCATGTCGGAGAAAATGTCGGTATCGCCCAGATGCCAGATCGTCGGCTCACCTTTCGCCTTCATGATCGCGCCGCACGGATTTCCGAGATAGATCGGCACGCCGTCCTTGATGTCGCCGGATGAGTGATCCGCGCGCACAAGCGTTACCGAGAAGGCGCCGAGGTCGCTCGTCCCGCCGGTGTTCATCGGGTTGAACTTTTCCAATCCCTTGCCGGCGAGCCACATGCAGAGGTCGTAGTTGGCCGTGACGGTCGCGCCGTTTTGTTTCGCGATCTCGAGCGTGTCCCCCACGTGATCGGCGTGGCCGTGGGTCAGCACGATATGGCTTACGCCCTTGGTGGCCGCGGCCTTGTCCGATACGAAAGCCGGGTTGCCGGTGAAGAACGGATCGATCAGCACCGCCTGGCCAGCAAAATCGAGGCGGAAGGCGGAATGGCCGTACCAGGTGATCTGCATGATGATTGTGTCCTGGTGTCGAAGCCCACCGCAGCATAGTGCGGGCATTCGCCGGATCAATCGTGCGCGCGAGGCCCATGAGCCCGAAAAAGCTTGTCCCGGACGCGATCCGGAATGAGAACCGGTTTTTCGATAAGATGATCGCAAAGGACTAAACTGACGCCATGCCGGTTGTCCCCCTCGTCGAGATCGCCGCTTCCCTGCCCACGCGCGGTGCGCTTATCGGGCTCGATCTCGGCACCAAGACGATCGGCGTGGCGGCGAGCGATCCGGATCGTCGCGTCGCTGCCGGCGTCACCACGATCGCGCGCAAGACATTCACGGTCGACGCCCAAGGCCTACTCGCGCTGGCCGCCGAACGGCGCGCGGTCGCCTTCGTGCTCGGCCTGCCGATCAACATGGACGGCTCCGAAGGTCCGCGCGCACAATCGACCCGCGCGTTCGCGCGCAATCTCGCGAAGCTGACCGAACTGCCGATCGGGCTCTGGGACGAGCGCCTCTCGACCGCCGCCGTCGAACGCGAGCTGATCGCGGCGGACGCAAGCCGCGCCAAGCGCTTCAAAGTGATCGACGAGCATGCGGCGATCTTCATCCTCCAGGGCGCGCTCGACCGCCTCGCAAGACTTCCGCCCTCGCCTTGACGCCATGCGCGAAACGTCGCGTTCGAGGCCGTCATCGGCGGCAGTGACCTGCCGATCGCGACCGGACTTTGTGTGTCCCGATCAAAAAAAGGGCGGGTCTTGCGACCCGCCCACACGAGGAGTTCGGTTAAATTTTATCTAGTTGGCGCTGCACGGACGGCGACGGCCGTAGCCGTCGTTGGTGAAGCACTGCCCATAGCCGTAGCTGGGGTAATAGCCCGGCGCGTAGCCTGGCGCGGGATAGACCGGCGCGTACGTATCGGGCTCGGCATAGACCGGACCCTCATAGGCACCGTACGGCGCGCCTTCGTAGTAATAGTCCGCCCCGTACGGGCGCGACGCGACCGCCGCGCCGACCAGCGCACCAGCCGCGAGGCCGAAAGCGAGACCCGGGCCGACACTGCGGCCGCGCCAGCGGACATCGGTGACATGATCGGGCGCCGCCTCGCGCACCGCGGCGCCGCTGCTCATCAGCGGTCCGGCGAAGGTCGGTGCGGCAGCACCGATCGAAAGCGCGCCGGCAAGGCCAAGCGCGATCAATTTTGTGGACGTTTTCATGGATTCGCTCCTGTGGCTCTTTTGCCTGCCGCGCGCACGACATCGATCCGCGGCAAAGCGTCGCGAGTCCAACGCCGCAGATCATCCATGGTTCCGAAGTTCCGCGCTCAGGCGGGGAGCACGCGCTCGATCAATTCCGTCGTTTCACCCGGCATGAGATCGGCGCTGCCGAAATGTCCGCCGCGCGCTTCGGTGAGCCGCGTACGCGCGAACGCCAGTGCGACCCCGGCCGGCGCGCTCTCGGCGAGGGCTGCCGCGGCTGCGAGCAACGCGAGCCGCTCCACGGCGGCGCGCGCCTTGGCTTCGCCGTCGGCGGCCGTCAGCGTGCTTTCAATGAAGGCGGCCGCCTGCGCGGCGCCCGGCAGATCGGCGCAGGCGCGCACGAGATCAACCAGCACCTGCCGTGCGGCGTCGCCATCGCGCGAAAGTGCACGCAGCACGTCGAGGCACATCACGTTGCCGCAGCCTTCCCAGATCGCATTCAGCGGCGCCTCGCGATAGAGTCGCGCCAGCATACCCTCCTCGACGTAGCCGTTACCGCCGAGGCATTCCATCGTCTCATAGATGAAGCGCGGCGAGGTCTTGCAAACGTAATATTTGATCGCGGGCGTCAGCACGCGCGCCCGCGCCGCTTCCGCGGGATTGCTCGGCGCGAGATCGAATGAGCGACAGAGCCGCATCGCCAGCGCGACCGCGCCTTCGAGCTCCAGCGCGAGGTCGGCGAGCACGGTGCGCATCATCGGCTGATCGATCAGCTTGCGCTGGAACACCGTACGGTAACGTGCGTGATGTGCCGCTTGCGCGAGGGCCATGCGCATCTGGCCGGCCGACGCGATCGCGCAGTCGAGCCGCGTCAGCTGCACCATTTCGATGATGGTGCGCACGCCACGACCCTCCTCGCCGACCCGCCACGCGAACGCCTCGGCGAACTCGACCTCGGAGGACGCATTCGACCGATTCCCAAGCTTGTCCTTCAGCCGCTGGAAACGCAGCCCATTGACCGAACCGTCGGGCCGGAAGCGCGGCATCAGGAAACACGTCAAGCCGCCCGGGGCCTGCGCCAGCACCAGAAAGGCGTCGCACATCGGTGCCGACATGAACCATTTGTGCCCGGTGATGCTGTAGCCGTCCGTTGCCGGCATCGCCGTGGTGGTGTTGGCGCGCACGTCGGTGCCGCCCTGCTTTTCGGTCATGCCCATGCCGAGCGTGACGCCGTTTTTCTCCCACCACGGGATGAAGCGCGGATCATAGGTGCGCGACGCGATCTTCGGCATCAGCTTTTCGAGCAGCGCCGGCTCGACCGCCAGCGCGCCGACGCAGGCGCGCGTCATCGTTATCGGACAGAGATGCCCCTGCTCGATCGCATTCGCGAGGTAGAAGCGCGCCGCGCGCGAGACTTCAGCCGGTGCGTCCGCGCGCGCGCCATCCGCGCGCCACATCGAATTGTGAAGGCCGGCTTCGATGCTCTCCGCCATGAATCCGTGATAGGCCGGATGAAACTCGATCACGTCGCGGCGGAATCCCTTGGTGTCGAAGACCTTCAGCTTCGGTGTGTTCTCGTTGGCAAGCCGCCCCTGCTCGACCATCTCGGCTGATCCCCAGCGCTTGCCGAAGGCCGAGAGCGCCGCCATGTCCTCGCGCGCGCCGTTCGCCGCGACGGCGTCGCGCAGCGGACGATCGTTGGCGAACAGGTCGACATCCTCGTAGGACGGCGACTGGTTGAAGATCTCGTGAGTCTCGAAGCGGGCCTGAAGGGTCATCTAAGCCTCCCTTGCGCCGCGGATCATATCACGTCGGCGTCGGCCTTTTGGCGCGGCCGCGGACCGTGAGCGCGCTCAAGGCTCCTGGCACCGGCATCGCTGCCGAGCGACCTCGGCCTTCAGACCTTCGGGGTAGTGCAGGAGATATTGGCGGTAGGCTTCAGGGTTGTTGCCTGCGTACCGTTCCACGCGGGCGAACGCCGCAAGATCCCTCAATCTGTGCTGCGCCTCCGTCAAATACTTGCCTTCGCTTGAGTTGCCGTCCTCGTCTCCCCCGGTTGCGACGAGGTAGTCCTGATACGGCTTCGCGGTCGCCGCCGCTTGCGCGCGAAGCCACGCTTCTTCGTCTTTGGCCTCGCGCAACGCCAGCGCCTCGGCAGAAAACTGCGACGACTTGCAATCGCCGTAGGCGAAGCGGGTCAAGTCGGCCCATACTCCGAGACCCTTCGCCTTCGGCCAGAGCGCGTCGCACAGCCGCGCCAGATTGGCCTTCGCGGCTGATTCATTGGCGCCTTCCGGCCAGTTGCCAAGATATTCGGCGAACGATTCGATCGAATTTTTCTTCAGCGCGCGCGCCCAGGCTTCGCGCTCGCGTCGCGGTGCCGTACACGCCATGATTTCGGCGGTACGCTCGATGACCTCCTTCGTCCGCTCTTCCGGCGTGACGCTCATGCACCAGTCGATGTGGGACTTCAGGTCGGTGGTCCAGCGAAAGCCGGTGAAACCACAGGCCTCCTTCGCATTGTCCCTCGCGAACGCAACGGCTTGGATGCCATAAACCGTACAGGCTTTCCTGAGGTCGGCGAGCGCTGCGTCGGCGCGAAATTTCTCGCGCTGCCTGATCCCCGGCAGCATCAGCTTGGCGACGTTGGCGTAAAGGCCGTTGGGAAATTCCTTCAGATATGCGTCCAGCGCCGCCTCGGTGTCGGCTTTTTGCGCGGCGGCGAATGCCTGAACGTCCTTGATCGCGGTGCGCGCCTCTGCGGCATGCAGGCCATCCGGGAATTGCTTCAGGTAAGCCTCAAACTGCGCGCCGGCGCTCTCGCCGCGGGTGAACTGTGCTTTCGAGCGGGTAAGCACCCATTCACGCTCGTCGGCCGCGATGACTCTCGCCTTGCAGTCCGCCGCATGGAGGCCGGCAGGAAAGAACTTGTCGTACTCGGCGCACGCACGGACGAGCGCGTCCGGCCGCGCGCGTCCAACGATGCGTGCATAGGCTTCGCGATCGCGCTGGCATGTTTCGATCCTCGATCGACGCGCAGCCGTCCTCTCGGCACGCTGCTCCGCCGTCGCGCTGCGGCACCATTGAATGTGACCAGCCGCCGCGGTTCCCCACAGCTCTCCCTGCTGCGGACCGCAGGCGCGCGTGGCGCCGACGACCTGCATTACGGCTTCATTCGCATAGGCGCTGCAAATACGAGCAAGCCCGCCGTCGGCCGGGGGCGCCGCGACAATCGGCAGCGTCCGGGTGTTAGCCGGAGCCGCCGCAGCACCGGCCAGACACCAACAGATGGCCGACAATGCCAGCAACCCCGTGGCCATCAGGGCCAACGGCGCCGTCACGCCACGCAATCGGGCAATCGATTCTTCCATCTCCGCTGCTGCCTGTCGAACCAACGCGTCACAGTATGGCACAGGTTCTCGAGGCAGTACCCGGGACGCGGCGGCCGGATAGCCGACATTGTGACAACAAAGAAATAAATGCGGCTGACAACCGCCGCCCCGCCCTTGCCCGGGCGGACCGACTCCGCCTATAGGGGTCGCTTTAATGAACATCGCCACGAAGTCCTCGTTCGTCCTCAGCCGCCGTCACCTGCTGGGCATCGAAGGGCTTTCGGCCGACGACATCATCGGGCTGCTCGACCTCGCCGAAGAGTATGTCGAGCTCAACCGTCAAATCGAGAAGAAGCGCGCGGCGCTACGCGGGCGCACGCTGATCAACCTGTTCTTTGAAGCGTCCACGCGCACGCAATCTTCGTTCGAGCTTGCGGGAAAAAGGCTCGGCGCCGATGTGATGAACATGGCGGTCAGCAATTCGTCGGTGAAGAAGGGCGAGACCCTGGTCGATACCGCGATGACCCTCAATGCGATGCATCCCGATCTCCTTGTGGTGCGCCATCACGCCTCCGGCGCCGTCGAGCTGCTGGCGCAGAAGGTCGATTGCTCGGTCATCAATGCGGGCGACGGCGCGCACGAGCATCCGACGCAGGCACTGCTCGACGCGCTCACGATCCGCCGCAACAAGGGGCGCATCGAGCGCCTCACGGTCACGATCTGCGGCGACATCCTGCATTCGCGCGTCGCGCGCTCGAACATCATCCTGCTCAATACGCTGGGCGCGCGCGTGCGCGTGGTCGCGCCCTCAACGCTGCTGCCGCCCGGCGTCGAGCGCCTCGGCGTCGAGGTCTCGCGCGACATGCGCGAGGGCCTGAAAGGCGCCGACATCGTGATGATGCTGCGGCTGCAGCGCGAGCGGATGAACGGCTCGTTCGTGCCCTCCACGCAGGAGTATTTCCACTACTACGGGCTCGACCAGAAGAAGCTCTCTTACGCCAAGCCCGACGCGCTGGTGATGCATCCCGGTCCGATGAACCGCGGCGTCGAGATCGACAGCGCGGTCGCCGACGGTGCGCAGTCGCTGATCCGCGAGCAGGTCGAGATGGGTGTCGCGGTCCGGATGGCCGTGCTCGAAGCGCTGTCGCGCAACCTGCCGAACGCGTGATGCTTGACCGTCGCCCGATCCTGCTCGCCAACGCGCGGGTCATCGATCCGTCCCGCGATCTCGATTTTCCCGGCGACATTCTCATTGCCGACGGCGTGATC
>JAXDNZ010000544.1:0-5251 GCA_034669185.1 Hyphomicrobiales bacterium | reverse complement strand
CGACCTCTCCCCGTGAACGGGGAGAGGTAAGAGAGAGCGCAGCATGAGCGTCGCTGCCATCCCCGCGCCAGGCCGCGCACCCGCCATAGCGCGTCTTTCACGCGACGAATGGATCATGCGCGCGGGTGTCGTGCTGCTGGTCGCGTGGTTGCTGCTCTCGATCGCGCTGCCGTTGTGGGCGCTGCTGTCGAAAAGTTTCCAGAATTCAAACGGCGCGTTCATCGGGCTTGCCAACTACATCCGCTATTTCTCGACGCCGACGCTCTACGGTTCGATCCTTAACAGCATCGGCGTCGCCATCGCGGTGACGGTGATCGTGATCCCGCTTGCCTTCGGCTATGCGTATGCGCTGACCCGCAGCCGCATGCCGTTGCGCGGCCTGTTCTACGCGGGCGCGATGCTGCCGCTGTTCGCGCCATCGCTGCTCTCGGCCATTTCACTCATCTACCTGTTCGGCAACCAAGGCCTCCTGAAAGGGTTCTTGTTCGGCGGCTCGATCTACGGACCGGCCGGCATCGTGGTTGCGCAGGTCTTCTACTGCTTCCCGCACGCGCTGATCATCGCGGTGACCGCGCTCGCGCTCGCCGACGCCCGCCTCTATGAGGTGGCGGATGCGCTCGGCACCAAGAAGTCGCGCATCTTCCGCACCGTGACGCTGCCGGGTGCGAAGTTCGGCCTCATCAACGCGGCCTTCGTGGTGTTCACGCTGGTGGTGACGGATTTCGGCATCGCCAAGGTGATCGGCGGCCAGTTCAACGTGCTGGCGACCGACGCCTACAAGCAGGTGGTCGGCCAGCAGAACTTCGAGATGGGCGCGGTGGTCGGCATGGTGCTGCTGGTGCCGGCCGTGCTCGCCTTCGTCATCGACCGAATGGTGCAGCGCCGCCAGGTCGCGCTGCTCTCGGCGCGCGCCGTGCCGCTCGAGCCGAAACCGAACCGCGCGCGCGACGTCGCGCTGCTCTGCTTCTGCCTGCTCGTCGTCGGGTTGTTGATCGTCGTGCTCGGAACGGCGATCTGGGCCTCGTTCATCACCTATTGGCCGTATAATCTCTCGCTCACGCTGAAGAACTACGACTTCGGCAGCTTCGACCAGAGCGGCTGGTCGTCCTACCGCAATTCCATCGTGATGGCGGCGGGCGCGGCGATCCTCGGCACGGCGATCGTGTTTTGGGGTGCATATCTGGTCGAGAAGACCAAGGTGATGGCTCCCGGACGCATGATCGCGCACCTGCTCGCGATGCTGCCGATGGCGGTGCCCGGCTTGGTCCTCGGCCTCGGCTACGTGTTCTTCGTCAACGCGAGCTGGAACCCGCTCAATATCCTCTATGGGACGCTGCTGGTGCTGGTGATCAATTGCGTGGCGCATTTCTACACGGTGGCGCACATCACGGCGCTGACCGCGCTCAAACAGATCGATCCTGAATTCGAGTCGGTCTCGGCGTCGCTGAAGGTGCCGTTCTGGCGCACCTTCGGCCGCGTGACCGTGCCGATCTGCATGCCGTCGATCCTCGACATCGCGGTCTATCTGTTCGTCAACGCGCTCACCACCGTTTCGGCTGTGATCTTCCTCTATGGCGCCGATACCAAGCTCGCCTCGATCGCGATCGTGCACATGGACGAAGCCGGCGTGACCTCCGGCGCGGCCGCGATGGCGACCGTGATCGTCGCGACCGCGCTCGGAGCCAAGCTCGTGCATATCCTGCTTGACCGCGTGGTGTTCATGCGGCTGCAGGCGTGGCGGCGGCGATGAGCGCACGTCCAGCCGAATCCGAAAGCGACACCAACCTGTCGCCGCGGCGGCGCGCGTGGGCCGAGAAGAACCTCGACCCGGAAGCGCGCTCGCTGCTCGTCGACGACGAAAAATACTTCCTGCGCCAGTCGGTCTCCACGCCGTGTCTCAACGCCGTCGTGAAGGCCGAAGGCCTTTACCTCGAGGATCCGGCCGGCCGGCGTTATATGGACTTCCATGGCAACAATGTGCATCACATCGGCTACGGACACCCGCGGCTGAAGCGCGCGATCGCCGAGCAGATGGATGCGCTGCCGTTCGCGCCGCGCCGCTATACCTGCGGACCGGCGGTCGCACTCGCCTCGAAGCTCGCCGAGATCGCGCCGGGCAATCTTTCGAAAGCGCTGTTCACCACCGGCGGCTCGGATGCGGTCGAAGTCGCGATCAAGCTCGCGCGCGCGGCAACCGGACGCTACAAGACGCTTTCTTTCTGGGACGCCTTCCACGGCGCAGGCTTCGGCGCGGCAGCGGTCGGCGGCGAGGCGCTGTTCCGCACCGGGGTCGGGCCGCTGATGCCGGGCGCCGAGCACGTCGCGCCCTACGCGTCGTATCGCTGTCCCTATGGCACCAAGACCATCGAAGAAAGCGGCGATGCCTGCGCGCGCATGATCGACTACGTGCTCGGCAAGGAGGGCGACATCGCCGCCTTCGTCGCTGAACCAATGCGCGCGGTGCCGCACATCCCGCCGCCCGGCTTCTGGCGCAAGGTACGCGCGGCATGCGATCGCCATGGCACGCTTCTGATCTTCGACGAGATTCCGACCGGCCTCGGCAAAACCGGCAAGATGTTTGCCTCGCAACACGACGGCGTGGTGCCGGACATCATGGTGCTCGGCAAAGCGCTCGGCGGCGGCATCCTGCCGATCGCCGCCGTGATCGCGCGCCCGGAACTGGACGTCGGCGCGGCTTATGCTTTCGGCCACTATACGCACGAGAAGAATCCCGTGACGGCGCGCGCGGCCCTCACCACGATAGAGATCATCGAGGATGAAGGGTTGGCCGAGAACGCCGCAAGGGTCGGCGCGCTTGCACTTGAACGCATGCGCGACATGATGGCGCGCCACAACATGATCGGCGACGTGCGCGGCGCCGGCTGTCTGCTAGGCATCGAGTTGGTCGCCGACCGTGAGACGAAGGAGCCGGCCAACGATCTCGCCGACGCCATCATGTACCGCGCGCTGGAGAAGGGCCTGTCGTTCAAGACCACGTTCGGCAATGTGCTGACGCTGACGCCGCCACTCACCGTTCCCGATGCGGAAATGGCGCGCGCGTTGGATATCATCGAGGAATGCATTCAGGAGATGAAGGGGCGCTGATGCCGGGAAACCTCACGTTCGCCGAGCTCAAGAAAGCCGTCGCGGCCGGCACGGTCGACACCGTGGTCGTCGCCATGGTCGACATGCAAGGCCGGCTCGTCGGCAAGCGCTTCCAGGCCGAGTTCTTCGTCGACGGCGCCCACGAGGAGACGCACGGCTGCGACTACCTGCTTGCCGACGATATCGACATGGAGCCGGTGCCTGGCTACGCGGCGGCGAGCTGGGACAAGGGCTACGGCGATTTCGTCATGAAGCCCGACATGTCGACGCTGCGTTCGCTGCCGTGGCTGCCCTGTACCGCGCTGGTGCTCGCCGATGTGCTCGATCATCACCACGAGGACGTTCCGCATTCGCCGCGCGCGATGCTGAAACGTCAGGTGGCACGGCTGAAGAAGCAGAAAATGCGAGCCTACTGTGCTTCGGAGCTGGAATTCTATCTGTTCGACGAGAGCTACGAGGCGATCCACGACAAGCATTACATCAAGCCAAAGACCGCCGGGCATTACATCGAGGACTATCACATCCTCCAGACCACCAAGGAGGAGGGCGTGATGCGCGCCATCCGCCGCGGGCTGCAAGGCGCGGGCATCCCCGTCGAGAACTCGAAAGGCGAGTGGGGGCCCGGACAGGAAGAAATCAACGTTCGCTATTCCGATGCGCTCGATATGGCCGACAACCACGCGATCCTGAAGAACGGCGTGAAGGAGATCGCGCACGGTCAGGGCAAGGCCGTGACCTTCATGTCGAAGTGGAACTACGGTCTCGCGGGTTCATCCTCGCACATCCATGCGTCGCTGTGGGACGCGGCCGGCAAGACGCCGCTGTTCTTTGACGCCAAGGCCGAGTTCACGATGTCGCCGCTGATGCGCTCGTTCGTCGCCGGCCAGCTCGCCTATGCGCGCGACATCACGTATTTTCTTGCGCCCTACATCAACTCCTACAAGCGGTTCCAGGTCGGCACCTTCGCGCCGACCAAAGCGGTGTGGAGCCGGGACAACAGGACTGCGGGATTCCGCCTGTGCGGCGAGGGCGGGAAAGGCATCCGCATCGAATGCCGCATCGGCGGGGCCGACCTCAATCCCTATCTGGCGTTTGCGGCGTTGCTCGCGGCAGGAATGGCGGGCATCGAGGAGAAGCTGACGCTCGATGCGCCGTTCTCGGGCGACGCCTATGTCGGCAAGGCGTTGCCCGAGGTGCCGAAGACGCTGCGCGAGGCGACCCAGTCGCTCGACACCTCGAAGATGCTGCGCACAGCGCTCGGCGACGGCGTGGTCGACCACTATGTGCACACCGCGAAGTGGGAGCAATTCGAATATGACCGGCGCATCACCGACTGGGAGCTGATGCGCGGGTTCGAGCGCTACTGATGCCCGACATCGTCTGTATCTCCCCCGTCGACGGCCGCGAAGTCGTCCGGCGCGCGGCATCCTCCGCCGCCGAGATCGA
This sequence comes from Hyphomicrobiales bacterium, assembly GCA_034669185.1. Classification (GTDB taxonomy): domain Bacteria; phylum Pseudomonadota; class Alphaproteobacteria; order Rhizobiales; family Xanthobacteraceae; genus PALSA-894. The sequence goes on along the minus strand of JAXDNZ010000544.1, from coordinate 700 downwards.
CACGGCGGTCGCGGCGGCGCGCAAGGCGCAATCCGAGTGGAAGCGCGTGCCGGTGGCGCAGCGCGGACGGATCCTGTCCAAGGCTGTCGACGCGATGCTGGCGATGCGCGACGAGATCGCGCCGGAGCTGGCGTGGCAGATGGGGCGCCCGATCCGCTACGGCGGCGGCGAGCTTGGCGGTTTCGAGGAACGCGCACGCGCGATGATCGCGCTGGCCGAAAGCGCGCTCGGCAATATCGTCCCTGAGCCGAAGCCTGGCTTCAAACGGTACATCTCGCGCGAGACCGTCGGCGTCGTGCTTACGGTGGCGCCATGGAATTATCCGTATCTGACCGCGGTGAATTCGATCGTGCCCGCGTTGATGGCCGGCAATGCCGTGCTTCTCAAGCATGCCGCACAAACGCTGCTGGTCGGCGACCGCTTCCAAGCCGCCATGGACAGCGCGGGATTGCCGAAAGGCCTGTTTCGCACATTGACGCTCTCGCATGACGACACCACGAACCTGATCGGCTCGGGCGCGATCGATCAGGTGTGCTTCACCGGCTCGGTCGGGGCGGGCAAGAAGATCGAGCAAGCGGCAGCTGGCACGTTCGCCAACGTGGGCTTGGAACTGGGCGGCAAGGACCCGGCCTATGTGCGGCCGGATGTGGACCTCAACCACGCGGTCGAGAACATTGTCGACGGCGCATATTTCAATTCC
>JAXDNZ010000543.1:0-7109 GCA_034669185.1 Hyphomicrobiales bacterium | reverse complement strand
CGAGGCGCAGGCGTTCGGCGGCGTGCTGCGTGGTTCGCTGCTGCTTGCCAAGTCGGATACGGGCGCCGAGGTGAAATCATTGCTGCAGTTCAGCGATGTCGACCTCGAGCAGTGCCTCGGCGAGCTGTTCGGCATCCGCAAGCTCGAAGGCAAGGGCGACATCGCGATGGCACTCGAGGCGTCGGGCGACAGCATGTTCGCGCTGACGCGCACGCTCGCCGGCACCGCGACGCTGCTCGGCCGCCAGGGCGGACTCGCGGGCTTCAACGTGGAGCAGCTGCTCAAGCGGCTGGAGCAGCGGCCGCTCTCGATCGGCGGGGATTTCCGCCGCGGCCGCACGCCGTTCGAGAAGCTCACCGTCACGCTGCGCATCGCGCAAGGCGTGGCCAACGTCGAGGACGTGACGCTCGAAGGCGGACCGGTGCGCCTCGCGCTCGGCGGCACCGCCTTGATCCCGTCGCGCGAGCTCGACCTCAAGGGAACCGCGGCGCTGGTGACGACCGCGACCGATGCACCGGCGTTCGAGCTGCCGTTCGTGGTGCAGGGGCCGTGGGACGACCCGATCATGCTGCCGGATGCGCGCGCGCTGATCCGCCGCTCCGGCGCGGCCGCGCCGCTGCTCGATGCGGTGCGCGACCGCAAGACCCGCGACGCGGTGCGCGATGCGATCGAGCGGCTCGCGCCGGCCGCGGCCGCCCCGCCGCCTCCCGCCGCGGAGGCTCCTGCAGCGGCCCCGGCGCGCTGATCTTTGTTTTCTGTACCTCTCCCTGAAGGGAGGAGCATAGGCGGCCTTCGCCCGCCGTTCTTGGCTTGAAGAACGCCGATGCGAAGCATCGGCTACGGCGCGAAGCGCGCCGGGTGGGGGGCATACTTATCGTTTTCAAGAAATTACCCCCACCCCGGATTGCCTTCGGCAATCCGACCCTCCCCTTTCAGGGGAGGGATGAAGGAAGGTAGCTGCTATCATCGCGACGCGACGAATCAGGCGCCGGTGCGGCACCGGCGACGGAGCCCATGCTCGCCCGCCTTCTCGCTACGCTGGTCAAGGTCGCGGTGGCGTCGCTGATCGTCGGGACGATCCTCGCGCATTTCGGCATCACGGCCGACCAGATCCTGCGGGATGTCGGCGCGACCCCTGAACGGCTCGCCGAGCTGGCGCGCCAGGGCTTCGCCTGGGCGCTGCCGAACCTGCTGCTCGGCGCGCTTATCATCGTGCCGGTGTGGCTGCTGGCGTATCTGTTCCGCCCGCCGGGACGCTCGAGCGAGTAGCTACAACCGCCCGCCCAGCGCCGTCGCGCGCTCCTGGCGCGCCGCCGAGCGCTTTCCAAGCAGCGACGCGATCACGAGGCCGACCGCGACCACCGCGATCATCACGGTGCAGACGGCGTTGATCTCCGGCTTCACGCCGAGGCGCACCTCCGAATAGATACGCATCGGCAGCGTGGTCGCGCCCGGGCCGGCGACGAAACTCGCGATCACGAGATCGTCGAGCGAGAGCGCGAAGGCGAGCATCCAGCCGGACGCGACCGCGGGCGCGATCAGCGGCAACGTCACCGTGAGGAACGTACGCAGCGGCGGACAGCCGAGATCCATCGCGGCTTCCTCGAGGCTGCGGTCGAAGGTGACGAGGCGCGATTGCACGATCACGGCGACGAAGCACAGCGTCAGCGTCGTGTGCGCGATCACGATGGTCCAGAAGCCGCGATCGAGATCGACCGCGACGAACAGCAGCAGAAGCGACAGCCCGGTGATCACCTCGGGCATCACCAGGGGCGCGTAGATCATGCCGGCGAACAGGAGCCGGCCGGAAAAGCGCCGGCGCGTCAACGCAAGCGCCGCGAGCGTGCCGAGTATGGTCGCGGCGCTTGCCGACATGAACGCAACGCGCAGCGACACGGAGGCCGCGTCGAGCATCGCGGCGTCGCGCACGAGCTCGCCATACCAGCGCAGTGACCAGCCGCCCCAGATGGTGACGAGCCGCGAGCCGTTGAACGAATAGATCACCAGGATGGTGATCGGCAGATAGAGGAATGCGAGGCCGAGCGCGAGCGCCACGATGTTGATGGTGCTGAGCCGGCGCATCAGCGGCGCTCCAGGGCGCGCGCTTCGCGCCGCCGATACAGCATGATCGGGCCGAGCAGAATCCCGAGCAGGACGACCGCAAGCGCGGCCGCGAGCGGCCAGTCGCGGTTGCCGAAGAACTCGGTCCAGAGCGTCTGCCCGATCATCAAGGTCGACGACGAGCCGAGCAGGTCCGGGATGACGAACTCGCCCGAGATCGGAATGAAGCAAAGCAGCGATCCGGCGACGATGCCGGGCAGGGACAGCGGCACGGTGACGAGGAGGAACGTCATCCACGGCCGCGCGCCGAGATCGGCGGCAGCTTCGAGCAGGCTCTCGTCCATGCGCTCGAGCGCCGCATAGAGCGGCAGCACCATGAACGGAAAATACGAGTAGACGATACCGATATAGACGGCGGTGTCGGTCGAGAGCCACGTCGCCGGTTCGTCGATGATGCGCAGGGCGAGCAGCGCCTGGTTGAGCAGGCCGTCGCGCTGGAGAATGTTCACCCACGCATAGACGCGGATCAGGAACGAGGTCCAGAACGGCAGCACCACGAGCAGCACCAAAACGGCCTGCCAGCGTCGCGGCGCGCGCGCGAGCGCGTAGGCGACCGGATAGCCGATCAGCAGCAGGATGGCGGTCGAAACCGCGGCGACCTCGATGCTCTTGAAGTAGGACCAGCGGTAAAGTGCGTCGGCGGCGAGGCTCGCATAATTGTCGAACGAGAGCGCGGCGACGAAGTCCTTCAGGCCCTGCCAGCCGGCCGCCGGATCGAGCAACGGCGCGTACGGCGGCTGCGTCAGCGTCGCCTGCGACAGGCTGATCTTGAGCACGATCAGGAACGGCAGGAGGAAGAAGACCGCAAGCCAGGCGTAGGGCGCCAGCACGGTCAGGCGTGCGGTCCCGGTGTTTGCCGTATTGCTCATGTCCCCCGCCCGGCCTCGCTACCCTCGCCCTCCCCCGCAAGCGGGGAGGGAAAGAAACGTCATCTTGTCAGCACCACGCCGGCCTCCGCCGGCCACGATAGCCACACGCGGTCGTTCGCATGAACCGCGCGCTGCGCGAGGCGCGAGGCATTCATGGTCGCGACGTCGAAAACCAGACCGTCGTCGAGCCGCACTTTGGTGAGCGAGATCGTGCCGCGATAGCCGATATCGGCCACGACGCCGGCGGCCCCGTTCTCCGTGCTGTTAGCCGGCACCTCGTGCGCAATCGCGATCTTTTCCGGGCGCAGCGCGACCCACACGGTCTCGCCCGGCGCGACCGCGACGGTCTGGTCGACGCGCAGGCGCAGGCCCTCGCGCTCGATCGTGACGAAGCTCGGATAGACCGCCGACACACGGCCCTCGATCAGGTTGACGTCGCCGACGAAGTCGGCGACCCAACGCGACGCCGGACGCTCGTAGATGTCGGCCGGCCTTCCGACCTGCGCGAGGCGGCCGCGATCCATCACGGCGATGCGGTCCGCGACCGTCATCGCCTCGTCCTGGTCGTGGGTGACGATGACGAACGTGGTGGCCAACCGCGCCTGCAGATCCTTCAGCTCGAAGCGCGTCTCCTCGCGCAGCTTGCGATCGAGCGCGGCAAGCGGCTCGTCGAGCAGCAGCACTTTCGGCCGCTTGGCGAGCGAGCGCGCGAGCGCGACGCGCTGGCGCTCACCGCCGGACAGCTGATGCGGCTTCCTGTGCGCGAAACCGGCAAGCTGCACCAGTGTCAGCATCTCGTCGACGCGTGCAGCGATCTCGTGCTTCGGCAGCCGATCCTGCTTCAGCCCGAACGCGACATTGCCGGCGACGGTCAAATGCGGGAACAGCGCGTAGCTCTGGAACATCATGTTGACCGGCCGGCGATACGGCGGCACGCCGGCGAGGTCCTCACCGGCGAGCAGCACGCGGCCGGCGTCCGGCGCCTCGAAGCCGGCCAGCAAGCGCAGCAGCGTGGTCTTGCCGCAGCCGGACGGACCAAGCAGCGCGAAGAATTCGCGCTCGAAGATATCGAGGGTCAATTCATTGACGGCGGCGAAGTCGCCGAACCGCTTGGTGACGGACTCGAAGCTGACCAGTGGCTCCGCCATCTGCCGATTGCGTGCTCGAGCGACGGGATTCGCCGCGGGCAGACGCTAAAGCATTTTACCCGGAAGTGCGAAACGTCCCGGCGGTCAACGCATGGCCGTTCCGGCCGTCGCCGGCTCGAGCGCCTCGGCCGCAACGACCGCCTCGGCTTGCGCCGAGGGCGCAATGCCCGGCGCGGTCGCGCGCAGCAGCTCGCCGAACAGCTTGCGCGGCTCGGGGCCGTAATAATCGCCGAGCCGCACCATCGGGCGCGAGCACGTCAGGATCGTCATGATCCGGTCGAGCAGCGCCTGGCCGGAGACCGGTTTCTTCAGGAACTCATTGACGCCGAGGCGCGTCGCCTCCATCACGCGCCAGCGCTCGACATATCCGGTCAGCATGATGATCGGCACGTCGGGAATCGGGAACACGCCCGGCGCGCGCACGATGCGCACGACCTCGGCGCCATTGAGCATCGGCATTTCCCAGTCGAGGATCACGAGGTCCGGCGCGAACATGCGGATCGCGTCGAGACCGGAGGTGCCGTCCCCCGCCTCCAGGACGTTCTTCACGCCGAGGCTGACCAGGATATTGCGCACGACCTTGCGCATGTACTGGTTGTCGTCGACGACCAGCACGGTGATCGACTGCAAACGCTTGTCGATCCGGTTGTTCACCGCGGATGGCATGATCCCTCGTCCCCTCGCCGCGGCCGTTCCGCGAGCGGCGCCACTCAACCAGACGCGCGTGTCGGCGGCGTAAAACCGATAGAGACAATTCTCCGCAATCGATCGTGCGCGGCCGGCTGCGGCCGATGCGAAAGCCGTTAGGCTTAACGCCGCGTCAGCGTGCGGCGCACCGCATCCTGCCAGCCGCCCCATTTGCGCTCGCGCGTGGCCTCATCCATCGCGGGTGAGAAACGCCGGTCGAGCCGCCAGGTCTTCGCGAATCCGTCGAGATCCGGATAGATGCCGGGCCGCCGGCCCGCCAGATACGCCGCGCCGAGCGCGGTCGATTCCATGAACACCGGCCGGTCGACCGGCACGCCGACGATGTCGGCGATGAACTGCAGCGTCCAGTCGCTCGCCGTCATGCCGCCGTCGACCCGCAGCACCGTGCCGGCGTCTTCGGCGCCCGGCCAGTCGGCGCGCATCGCATCGAGCATGTCGCGGGTCTGGTAGCCGACCGATTCGAGCGCCGCGCGCGCAATCTCGGCGATGCCGGACTTGCGGCTGAGCCCCAGGATCATGGCGCGGGCATCGGCGTCCCACCACGGCGCGCCGAGACCGACGAAGGCCGGCACCATGTAGACCGGATCGTCCGGATCGGCGGCCGCCGCGAGCGTGCCGCTCTCGGCCGCGGTCGCGATCAGCTTCATGTTGTCGCGCAGCCATTGCACTGCGGCGCCGGCGATGAAGATCGAGCCCTCGAGCGCGTAGGTGCGCTTGCCGTCGAGCTGGTACGCGATCGTGGTGAGCATCCGGCCGCGCGACCGCACCATGTCGTCCCCGGTATTGAGCAGCGCGAAGCAGCCGGTGCCGTAGGTCGACTTCATCATGCCGGGGGTGAAGCAGCCCTGCCCGATGGTCGCGGCATGCTGGTCGCCGGCGATCCCCGAGATGCGCACCGCGCCGCCGAGAAGCTGCGGCTCGGTGGTGCCGAAATCGGCATCGGAGTCGCGCACCTGCGGAAGCAGCGACTTCGGAATCCGGAACAGCCTGAGGAGATCGTCGTCCCACCGCCCGTTGCGGATATCGAGCAGCATCGTGCGCGCCGCATTCGTCGCGTCCGTGGCGTGCACGCGCCCGCCGGTGAAGCGCCACAGCAGAAACGTGTCGATGGTGCCGAAAGCGAGCCGCCCGGCTTCCGCCGCGGCCCGCGCGCCCTCGACGTTATCGAGCAGCCACGCGATCTTCGTCGCCGAGAAATAAGGATCGAGCAGCAGCCCGGTGCGCTCGGTGACCATCGGCTCATGGCCGCCCCGCGCGAGTGCCGTGCACACCTCCGCGGTGCGGCGGTCCTGCCAGACGATCGCGTTGTGGATCGGCTTTCCGGTCGCGCGATCCCACAGGATCGAAGTCTCGCGCTGATTGGTGATGCCGATCGCCGCGACGTCGCTCGCGCCAACGCCGGCGCTGGCCATGGCGGCGCGCGCGGTCGCGACGGATGTCGTCCAGATGCCCTGCGGATCGTGCTCGACATGGCCAGGCGCGGGATAGATCTGCTGGAACTCGAGCTGCGCGAAGCCGACCGCCGCGAGCGACTGGTCGAACAGGAAGGCGCGCGTCGAGGTCGTGCCCTGATCGATGGAGAGGACGTGGGTGGGCATCAGGGCATCTTTGCTCCCCTCCCCCTTGTGGGGAGGGGTCGGGGGTGGGGGTCGATGTTATTCAATCTCATTGTCTCCACCCGTTAGCCCCCTCCCTACCCGCCCCCGCAAGCGGGGAGGGAGGGTCACTCAGCCGCGGCGACGCGGCCGTCGCCGTTGTCCATGAAGCGCGCGAGCGCGGCCGCCGCATCGGCGCTGGTACGCAGATAAAGCTTGCTCCGACGCGATAGCACGTCGTCGGCCGTTTCGGCGAATTCGTGGCGCATCAGGTAGCGCACTTCCGCGGCGGTGAGTTCGTCGCCGAAGTTTTGGCCGAGATCGTCGGGGCACTTGGCACCTCCCAGCACACGGTCGAGCCGCGATCCGTAGGCGCGCACCATCCGGTGCGCATTCCGTTCGGTGAGGAACGGCCACAGCCCGCGCGCGCGGGCGACAAGTGCGTCGATGCCGTCCCATGGGAAGTCGCCGCCCGGCAGCGGCGCATCGACCGTCCACGGCGCGCCGATCTCGAGATACGGCCGCAGCGTCTTGAGCGCGGCTTCGGCGAGCCGGCGGTAGGTCGTGATCTTACCGCCGTAGACGGTGAGCAGCGCGGCCTGCCCCTGCGGCGCCTCGAGGTCGAGGACGTATTCGCGCGTCAGATCCTTCGCCCGGCGCGCGCCGTC
>JAXDNZ010000542.1:0-3711 GCA_034669185.1 Hyphomicrobiales bacterium | reverse complement strand
ATAGTCAGGCTGAGGGACTGCGCTGCCGCAATCCAGGCACGCGGAGCGACGTCGCTATACCTTTTTGGTTCGAGCGCGCGGAACGAAGCTCGGTCCGAGAGCGACCTTGATTTGTTCATCGACTACGATCCGTCGCGACGGTTCTCATTGGTCGACCTCGCAGCGATCAAGAACCTTCTGGAGGATCGGCTTGCAACCGAGATCGACGTTACGACTCGGGACAGCCTGCATCCACTTCTTCGCGACGGCATCGTACGATCGGCGGTTCGCGTGTTCTGATGACACGCAGCCCCGACCCGGCGCTGAGCGACATTCTCGACGCGATCGCGAATGTCGAGCGGGTCGTCGAGGGAAGGACATTTCACGACTTCGAAGGCGATTGGCTGCTTCGGCGCGGTGTCGAACGCGCGATCGAGATCATTTCCGAAGCCACTCGTCGGATTCCGCCAGAATTACGCGCGCTACGGCCTGAAATCCCGTGGCCCGACATTGCGGCAATCGGAAACATCCTTCGCCACAAGTATCATTCGATATCGACGCCGATCATTTGGGAGGTCGTACAGAAAGACCTGCCACCCCTGAGAGTGGCGATTTTGGCAATCCTCGATCAATCAGTGCGATCCTGACGCTTTTGGGGCTCTCGCCTCAGTGTCCTGCACATCCGCCGGCTGAAACACGTAGGTCGCGTTGCAGAACTCGCACGTCACCGAGATGACGCCGTTCTCCACCATGTGGTCGCGGTCGTCCTGCGAGAAGCGGCGCAGCATCGTCTCGACCCCGTCGCGCGAGCAGGAGCACTGCGCGCGGACCGCCGTATCGCGGAACACGCGCACGCCGCGCTCGTGGAACAGACGATAAAGAAGCCGCTCGGCCGAAACTGCCGGATCGAGAAGCTCGACGTCCTCGACCGTTTCGATCAGCGCACGGCCTTCGACCCAGGCATCGTCCTCCGCAACGAGGTGCGGCGTGGTGCCCTCCGGCGCATCACCAGGATCGAGATCGGGCACGCGCGCGCGCTCGGGCGCGCGTGGAACGAACTGCAGCAGAATGCCGCCGGCGCGCCAGCGGTGCTTGGGGCCGCCATCGCCGCGGAATTCCTCGCCGACCGCGAGCCGCACCCGAGTTGGGATTTGTTCGGAGCGCAGGAAGTATTCGTGCGCCGCGTCCTCGAGCGTGCCGCCCTCGAGCGCAACAAGGCCCTGATAGCGGCTCATGTCGCCGCCCTGGTCGATGGTCATGGCAAGATGGCCGCACCCGAGCATCGCGCCGGCGTCGGTCTTGCCTGCGGCGACCGCCTCGGCGACGCGGTTCTTGTCGAAGCGCGCGCAGGCGCGCAGCCGGTCGGGCGTGGTGAAATCGACCACCAGCATGCGCACTGGCCCGTCGGTCTGGGTCTGCAGGATGAACCTGCCCTCGAACTTCAGGGACGAGCCAAGCATCACGCCGAGCACGATCGCTTCGCCGAGCAGCTTCGCCACGGGCTCGGGGTAGCCGTGGCCGGTCAGGATGGTGTCGACCACGGGTCCAAGGCGCACGACGCGGCCGCGCAGATCGAGGGGCGCGACCTCGAACGGCAGGATCGTGTCGTCGGCCGAGACCTCCGCGGGCGCGCGGCTCGGGATCGCGATATCGGGGTTTTGCATTGCGGCATTATGTAGGGACTGACGGCCGGATTGCGAGCCGCCGCAGGCTCATCGCCCCGCCACGCACCAGGCGAGAATGCCCTTCTGGGCGTGCAGGCGGTTCTCGGCCTCGTCGAACACGACCGACTGCGGCCCCGTCGATCATCAGGGCGCTTTGGTCGCTATCCGCGCAAAGCGGACCATGCTCACCTTGAGGTTTGTCGGTCATGGCCATTGCGGACGTCACATGCGTCCAACCCGCCTTGCATCAGGCCGACAAACGTCCGGCCGCGCGCGCGTGAGTACGGCCGGACCATCCGCTCTGAGAGTCAACCCGGACGCGAAGCGCGTCCTGTCGGTGACTGCCGGCCTCAGCGCGCACTCGACACGTTCGCGGGCCGCATGATGCTCTTGACGGCGTACTGGCCGATCATGCGCCCCATATCCTGACCGACCTTGGTCGAAAACCGATAGTGAAAGCCGGCCCAGATGCGGGCATCGCCCACGTCGTCGCTCAGCGCCCAGATATTGCTCCAACGGCGCGTAGCGCCGGGAGCCGTCGGGCTCACGAGGGTGACCTCTGGAATCTCTGCCGAACCAAAAAGCTGTTCGACAATCGACGCAATCGTCCCGGACATGATGCAGTGCGCGCATGGGTATTCGGGATGCATCGGGGTGTTGTCGATCGGCTGCCAGGACGCATCCCGCTCCGTGTTCGGATTGTTATCGAGATCGCCGCTTCGGATCGCGGTCAGCGGGCGCCAGAAATTGTAGTGATATTTCGCATCGAACACGGCCACGAATGCGTCGCTTCGCGCGACCGCGATCAGGGCCATGAACCGGGCGCCGTCGACGACATCGAGCTTCTTTGCTGCCGCGATCTGGCGCACGACCGGATAGTAGACGACCGGCCCGCCGGCGAGCCAGAAACGCGCGTCCTCGGTCTGCCGCGCCGAGCGCTGCCTGCTGCTACGGCCGCCGAGCATTTTGAGCTCGTTGTAGTCAGCAGCCCATTCTTTGCCGGTCAGCGGGAGCGGCGGCTGTGGCCTGAACTGCGACGCACTGGTCAACACGAACGGCTTCAGGTTGGGCCAGGTAGAGCCGACCGTCGGCGGGGTTGGCACGTAGACGCCTGGCTCGAACTTGGTGCGATAGGTGTCCGCCGCCTGAGAGCCGTCGTTGGCCCGCGCCTCGAGGACCTGCGCTGACGCCGCCTCGCCCACCTGAATTCCCGCGGTTTTTGCATCGCCTGATGGGATTCCGCCGAGATAGGCATCGAGGCTGGTCTTTAGGCCAGCATCGCCCGGAAAGAGGTTGGTGAGTACCCTGCCGGCTGCCACCGCAGCTGCGGCATCCTTCGAGGCCCCACGCGGCGCTGGCACTTGCGCCAGCACCGGTTGAAAGCGGGGCTCGATGGCGTTGACCGCCTCGAACATGGCCAAATGCACGATCGCGAGCGCGCGCTCGGCCTGTGGCGGCGTCAATTGGGTTGTGGTCAGTAATGCGACCGTCTTTTCATTCCAATCGCTGATCACGTCGGCAGCAACGGAAGTCCCCGATGCGCCAATTGCAGCGATCGCTAGCAAAACTGCCCGTTTGAGCATCGCGTCCTCCATGTCATGACCGACGGGCGACATGCTCCGCCAACGGGCGCATTATGAAGCGGAGCACTCGCCTCGTTAGTCCACAAACTGGAGTATCCAAGACAGAAAGCCGGAGTATGCTTGTCCCATCATGCGCTATGGCCAGTTCTGTCCAATTGCCAAGGCCGCCGAAATCGTCGCGGAGCGGTGGACGCCGCTGGTCGTTGCCGAGATGCTCGCCGGCAGTGTCCACTTCAGCGACATCCGCCGCGGCGTGCCGCTGATGTCGCAGACGCTGCTGTCGAAACGGCTCAAGGAACTCGAGCGCGTCGGAGTAGTCGAGCGACGCGGCGCCAACCCGCGGCGCCCCGAATGGCATCTCACCCAAGCCGGCCACGCGCTTGCGCCGGTCATTCAGCACCTTGGCGAATGGGGTCTCTGTCATGCGCAGGACCCCATCCAGGATGACGATCTCGACGTCACAATCCTGACGTGGAACATCCGGC
>JAXDNZ010000541.1:0-6378 GCA_034669185.1 Hyphomicrobiales bacterium | reverse complement strand
CTCTCGCAGCGCATGATGGTGTCGAACGGGAATGTTACCGGGCTTGCCGAGCGCCTTGTCGAGCAGGGCCTGCTCGATCGCCGTGCTTCGCCCACCGACCGGCGCGCGCAGATTGTCAGCCTCACGCCGGAAGGCCGACGCGTGTTTCGCACGATGGCGCGCGCACACGAGGACTGGATCGCCGACATTTTCGCCGCTCTCACACCGGACGACATCGAGAGGCTGATGCAGTTGCTCGCCAGGACCAAAGGCTCGGCGCGCAAGGCCGTGGGCAGAGTGCCATGATCCGGTCGGGCCACGTCGACAGCTTCACGCGTGACAATCTTCCGCCGCAAGCACTGTGGCCGGAATTCCTGTTCCGCCTGCCCGAGCTGAAATATCCCGATCGACTCAATTGCGTCGCCGAGTTGCTCGACCGGTGGCTGGAACGGGGACGCGGCGAGCATCCTTGCGTCGTCTCGCCGACCGGAACGTGGACCTATGCGCAACTCGCCGAGCGCGTGAACCGGGTCGCGAACGTCCTCACACGCGATCTCGGCATGGTGCCGGGCAACCGCGTGCTGCTGCGCGGACCGAACAATCCGATGATGATCGCCGCCTATCTCGCGGTGATGAAGGCAGGCGGCGTCACGGTCGCCACAATGCCGCTCCTGCGCGCCAAGGAGCTTTCCACGATCATTAGCAAGGCGAAGATCGGGCTCGCACTGTGCGACGCGCGGCTCGCCGACGAGATGGAGAAGGCGAAGACCGTGGCGCCGGAATTGTCGCGCATCGTCTACTTCGGCAACAACGCGTTCGACAGCCTCGACACGCTGATGCTGAGGCCTAGCTACGAGACGTTCGAGCCGTGCGACACCGCCGCGGACGACGTGTGCCTGATCGGCTTCACGTCGGGCACCACCGGCGAGCCGAAGGGCACGATGCATTTCCATCGGGACGTGTTGGCGACCTGCGACACCTATGGACGCCGCGTGCTGCATGCGAACGCGGCTGACCGTTTCATCGGGTCGGCGCCGCTCGCCTTCACGTTCGGCCTCGGCGGGCACGTGCTGTTCCCGCTGCGCGTCGGCGCGACCACGATCCAGCTGGAGGCGGCGCCGCCGGACGCCCTACTGCCGGCGATCGCGAAATACCGCGCCACCATCTGTTTCACGGCGCCGACCGCCTATCGGGCGATGATCGCGAAGCTCCCCGAGCACGACATCTCGTCACTGCGCAAATGCATCTCCGCGGGCGAGGCCTTGCCCAAGGCGACCTTCGAGGCCTGGCAGCAGGCGACCGGCATGAAGATCATGGATGGCATCGGCTCGACCGAGATGCTCCACATCTTCATCGGCGCGCCCGAGAGCGAAGTGCGCGCAGGCTCGACCGGCAAGGTCGTGCCCGGCTATGAAGCCAAGGTGATCGACGACGAAGGCCGCGAGATGCCCGCCGGCATTCCGGGCCGTCTCGCGGTGCGCGGGCCGACCGGTTGCCGCTATCTCGCCGATACGCGTCAGAGCGTCTACGTGCAGAGCGGCTGGAACGTCACCGGCGACACTTACGTGATGGATCGCGACGGCTACTTTTGGTACCAGGCGCGCTCCGACGACATGATCATCTCGGCCGGCTACAACATCGCAGGGCCCGAGGTGGAATCGGCTTTGCTGGAGCATCCGGCGGTCGCCGAATGCGGCGTTGTTGGCGTCCCCGACGAGGATCGCGGTCAGATCGTGAAGGCCTACGTGGTGCTGCGCACCGGCCAAAGCGGCGACACCGCGATGACGAAGGCTCTGCAGGAGCATGTCAAGGCGGCGGTCGCGCCGTATAAATATCCTCGCGCAATCGAATACGTCAGCGCATTGCCGAAGACACAGACCGGCAAGCTGCAGCGCTTCGAGCTGCGCAAGCTCGCGGCCGAACAGTCCACGCGCAAGCTCGCGTCCTGAAGGACCACTCCGATGACGCCTCCCAAATACGTGCCGCTCGCCCACATCGCCGACGACGATGACCTTCCCAAGGCACTTGTTCCTCCCGCGTGGCCCAAACCGATAGGCTATGCCAACGGCATGACCGCCAAGGGCCGCGTCATCGTCACGGCCGGACTGGTCGGATGGGACCAGATGGGCAACTTCCCCGACGGCTTCGTCGCGCAGGCGCGGCAGCTTTTCTCGAACATGCTGGCCGTGCTCGCCGAAGGTGGAGCCGGTGCGGAACACCTGGTGCGGCTGACCTGGTACATCGTGGATCTTGAGGAATATCGCGCCAGTTCGCGCGAGCTCGGCCGGGCCTATCGCGAGATTATCGGCGCGCATTATCCGGCGATGGCCGTGGTGCAGGTCGCCGGGCTGCTGGAAAAGAAGGCGCGGCTCGAGATCGAGGCCACCGCGATCGTTCCGGAATAACCTCGCCAGGCCATTGATGTTGCGCGCTCGCGCGCTATGACTCGCACTCCGAATGACGGAGACGGCGAGTGGATCAGACAACGCCCCACGAGCGACACGCCTTCGAGCCGCGCGTCGAGGATGACGCGCTCCTTCGCGGGCTCGGCCGCTTCGTCGAGGACGCGCCGCAGGAAAACCAGGCCCACGGCGTGTTCGTGCGCTCGCCGTATGCGCATGCCAACATCAAGGCACTTGATGTCGAGGGCGCCCGCGCGGCGAAGGGCGTCGTCGGGGTCCTGACCCACCGGGAGCTCGACGCCGCCGGCGTCGGCTCGTGCTCGGTCCATCCGCCGCTGGTCGGCCGCAATGGGACGAAGCTCGTCATGCCGTTCCGCCCTGTTCTTGCGCGCGACGGTGTCGTGCATGGCGGCCAGCCGGTCGCACTCGTCGTGGCCGAGACGCTTGCGGCCGCGCAGGACGCGGCCGAATTGGTCGCGGTCGACTACGAGGAGCTTCCCGCTGTCGCGGACGTACGCGCGGCACTGGAGCCAAGCGCGCCGCAGCTCTTCGCCGAAGCCCCCCGCAATGTCGCGCTCGACTGGCCTGGCCCGGTCACCGACGACGGCACCAACACGCGCGAAATCGAGGCGATCTTCGCAAGCGCCGCGCATGTCGCCCGTGTCTGCGTCGTCAACCAGCGTCTCGTCGTAGCCTCCATGGAGCCGCGCGGCGCGACCGCGCGCTACGATGCGGCGGCCGACCTTTACACGCTGCGCTCCTGCTCGCAGGGGGTCTATCCGCAGCGCGAACAGCTCATTGCCGTCATGGGGCTGCCGCGCGAGAAGATCCGCATCATCACGGAAGACGTCGGCGGCGCTTTCGGACTGAAGACGCCGGTCTATCCCGAGTACCCCGCCCTGCTGATCGCCGCGAAGCTGACCGGCCGCCCGGTCGCCTGGATGGCGAGCCGTGCGGAATCGTTCCTGACCGACCAGCAGGCGCGCGACACCGTGACCGAGGCCGAGCTCGCGCTTGATGCCAAGGGCAAGTTCCTCGCGCTGCGCGTGAAGCACATCGCCAACATGGGCGCATTCATCGGCATTCCCGGCGCCAACATCCAGACGATGAATTTCTCCCGCTGCTTTCCTGGCATGTACGCGATTCCGCGCATTGAGGTCGGCGTGCGTTGCGTCTTCACCAATACGGTGCCGACAGGCCCCTATCGCGGCGCGGGGCGGCCGGAGGCGAACTACGCGCTCGAACGCGTCGTCGCCGAAGCCGCACGCATCACCGGGATCGATCCGGTGAAACTGCGCCGGCGTAATCTCATTCGACCGAAGCAGATTCCCTACAAGACCGCGGTCGGTACAACTTTCGATTCCGGCGACTTCGAGCCGATTCTCGACAAGGCACTCGCGCTCGCGGATTACGAGACCTTCAAGCAGCGCCGCCGCGACGCCACCAGACGCGGCAAGCTGCGTGGTATTGGGCTCTCGTGCTTTCTCGAGCACGCCGGCGCGCTGCCGACAGAGAGCGCGTCGTTGCTGTTCGAGGGTGAAAGGCTCGTGCTCGGCGTCGGCGTAGGCAACACCGGTCAAGGGCACGCCACCATCTACCCGCGCCTGATCGCCGAAAAGCTCAACATTCCGGTCTCGCGGGTCGGCCATCGGCACGGCGACACCAACCTCGATCTAAGAGGCAATCCATCGGTCGGCTCGCGCTCCACCATGACCGTCGGTGCCGCGCTCTATCGCGCCGTCGATTTGATGCTGGAGAAGGCAAAGCCGATCGCGGCCGGAATGCTGGAAGCTGCCGATGCCGACGTCAGCTACCGCGATGGTCACTTCGAAATTGTCGGCACGGATCGCCGCGTCGCGCTGTTCGAGGTGGCAACGCATGCAAAAGCAAACGGCGATACGCTTGACACCAAGGCGACCGTCGACACGCCGCAGACCTTTCCGAACGGCTGCCACATCGCCGAGGTCGAGATCGATCCGGACACCGGCGCCGTCAAGATCGCCGCCTACGCGGCCGTCGACGATGCCGGCGTCGTGCTCGATCACACGCTGGTCTCGGGCCAGCTCGTCGGAGCGCTCGCGCAGGGAATCGGGCAGGCGCTGATGGAAAACGCCGTCTATGACAACGACAGCGGCCAACTCGTCACCGGCACGTTCATGGATTACGCAATGCCGCGCGCCGAAGACATGCCGCCGGTCGCGGAGGCGAACCACAATGCCCGCGCGACGACCAATCCGCTCGGCGTGAAAGGCGTGGGCGAAGCCGGCACAACCGGCTCGATCGCCGCGATCATGAACGCCATCGCCGACGCGATACCGGACGGGCGCGGCAATGCGCTCGACATGCCGGCGACCGCAGAAAAGATATGGCGAGCATGCAATCCGTCGGCGTGACGGATCAGGCGGCGCGTTCCGATGTCCGCGCGGCCGGGGTCAACGGAACCTGCGCCTCTTCGCGCGGCGCAGGCTCGAAGGCAGCGACCTCAACACGATTACGGCCGCGCGCCTTGGCGAGATAGAGCGCCTGATCGGCGAGCGTCATCAACTCGGCCAGGTTCTGGCGCGGATCGACGATCACCGAGACGCCGACGCTCATGGTGGCATACAGCGCCTGCCCATCGATCACGGCCGCATTGGCGGCGAATGCATTGCGCAGCCGGTCTGCCACCAGAAACGCGTTGTCGTGGCCGGCGTCCGCCAGGACGACGATGAACTCCTCGCCGCCGAGCCGGCCGACGATATCGGTAGCGCGCAACCCGCCGCGCGCCGTCTTGGCGAACACCTGCAGTACCTTGTCGCCGACCGGATGACCAAAACGGTCATTGATCGATTTGAAGCTGTCGAGATCGATGAGCAGCACTCCGATCGGCCGGTCACGCGCGATCTGCTGCTGCAACAGCGCCTCGGCGTCCTGCACGAAGGCGCGGCGGTTGAGGAGCCCGGTCAGCGGGTCGATCATGGCAGCAGTCTTGTGACGCAGTTCGGTGTGCTCCTTCGACATCGCCAGCAGAATGAAGGCGGTCGCGATCGTCATCAGGAAGGCTTCGAGGCTGAGCACGCTCAGCCAGGCGCTCGACAGCACGCTCTCGGCTTCCTTGCCGCGCACTAGCGCGGTGAGCGGCGTGCGCAACAGGAACAGCGCGCCATGGGTGAAGAACAGCGAGATCGCCGGCCACCGCGAAACCAGCGGCTCACTGCGGCCGCGCCAGAATTCGTAGGCCGTGAGCCACGCGTAGCTCGCGATGATCAAGGCGCTGAGTTGGCCGCGCATCTCCGAACCCATCTCGAAGCCGGGCCACTGCGAGGCGAGTAGCCACAAGGCCGCGCCCGCGACGAGCGATCCGGGCAACGCGTTGCGTCCGTTGAACACGCGGGCACCGTTCCACGTCACGCCGAAGGAGGAGAACAGCAGCACATTCGCGAGGTCGATCGAGACCAGATCAGGGACCGAGCCATAGAGGCCGTAGAGCATCACCGAGAGCGCGCGCATCAGATGCGCCGACGCCCACCAGACGACGGCGAGCACGCGCGAATTCTGCACCCACACCAGGAGCAAAAGCAGTCCGAGAATGGCCTCCACGTCGATCGTGAGGAGGAACAGCGTATTCACCTCGAACGACATGAAGCTGGTCACTCCGCGCGCACGGCCGATGTCGCAGCCGGAAACCCCCGCGGCTTTGTCTACAGGTGCAGGCTATACAAAGGGTGAAAGCGATCGCTGCACCGCGGTTGCCGCGGTGTATGGTTACGCGCGCGTTGACCAGGTGCCGAGACGTCGCCTCAGCGTTGATTCCACTTAGAAATACCTGGGAAAAGCGTGGCGCGTACCCAGCCCCAAAGCACCCGCCTATTCGGCGGGAACCGCGTCGTGTTTGTCGCCGGCTTCGCTCAAGACCCCGATCAGGTGGTCCAGCTTGTGACCCGCGCGCATCGCCTTGGCGGTGAGGTATCGGCGATTGTGCGCGTGCACCGGCGCTTGCAGCGCCTTGCGTCCCGAT
>JAXDNZ010000540.1:0-6848 GCA_034669185.1 Hyphomicrobiales bacterium | reverse complement strand
CGCTCACGCCGGTGTCAAGTTGCACGGCGGGATTAGGGTTATCATAGGAGTTCCGGCCACGGCACGATGGTGGACTTCACCGTCTTCATCGCCATGGCGTCCGCAACCGCCCGTCCCACGCCCTCCTCGGTGAAGGGATAGAGCGTCTGCATGTCGAACCAGGGATATTTGTCGCGCCCGCGATACAGCATATCGACGCCGAGCGGCAGATCGTTCGCCGTGAAGGCCCACGAGCCGAGCACGTTGAGGTCCTTCGCGCAGATGCGGTGCCACGACGTCTGAATCGAACCGGCATCCGTGAACTGGCCCATTTCCACATAAGTGCCGCCGTCGCGCAGCATCTCGATGCCCTCGGGTCCGGCGCTCGGATGGCCCGAGCAATCCATCACGAGGTCGGCGCCGAAGCCTCCGACAATGTCGCGTACGGCCTTGATGCGCGCTTCAGGAGTTTTGACCTCCTGGATGTTCACCGTCGCTGCGGCGCCAAACTTTCGCGCGAGCTTTAAGCGCGGTTCCTCTGGCGCCCCGGCGCAAATCACACGCCCGGCCCCCATCTCCTGCGCGGCGGCGACCGCCAGAATGCCGATCGGTCCGGAGCCCTGGATCACGACCGTATCGCCCCACTTGAAGCGGCCGGCCTCGATCGCGCGGTTGAAGGCGCGGATGCAGGAGGTGAGCGGCTCACTGAGCGCGCCCAGCCGGAGGCTCATGTCATCGGGAAGCTTGTAGACCTTCGTACCGGGCAGCATGTCGAGATCGACATAGACGTATTCGGCCCAGCCGCCCCACAGGTGCGGCGCTTTGTCGAAGCCGAGATAACGCCCGTAGTAGACCGGCGTCAGGCATTTGTTGGCGTTCTGCGGATAGTGAACGCAGTAGTAGCAGGAGCCGCACGGCATCAGCGGCGGGATCATGACCTTCGATCCGACCTTGAGCGGCTTGCCCATGAAGTCTTCGGTGAATTCGCGCCCGGCCTCGACGATCACGCCGCCCAGCTCATGTCCAAGCGTGAACGGCCACGGCAACGGCTTCGGCCAATGGCCTTTCAGGATGTGCTGATCGGTGCCGCAGACGCCGCAGGCGCCGATCTTGATCAGCGCGGCCTTTTTCGGCACCTCCGGCCACGGCACCGTGCGGATGACCGGCGGCGCGCCGGGGCCGGCGAACGTCGCGACGCGAATTTGGTCCTTGGGCATGGCTTCTCCTTATCCCTCCCCCGCAGGGGGAGGGTGGACCCGAGCGTAGGCGAGCGGACGGGGGGGCAAGCGTTGGTGCGGGTGGGCAACCCCACCCGGCCGCCTGGCGGCGGCCACCCTCCCGGCTTCGCGGGTAGGGATCAAGCGGCTACTGCCCCCAGGCTTTGAAAGCTTCCTCGAAGGCGCGCTCACCCGGTGTGCCCTTCTCGATCGCGAGAATCGCGCGGCGGCCGTTGTTGTAGACGATCGGGATGTCGAACCACGGACGCTCCTTCAGGAGCTGCAGATTGCGCTGCATGTCGGACTCCACCGCCGACAGGCCCACCAGGAAGTAGCCCGACGTCACCTTGACGGCGAGACCGGCGAGCGGTGCTCCGCGCGTTTGCTCGGCCTGCTTCATCAGGATGCCGGGCACGTTCGATATGCCGCCGAAGGGAAAATCGGCGGGCAGGTTGAACATGACCTCGATGGTGTGGCTCGCCGGCATGGCCTGGTCGCTGTTGCGGCGAAGCGAGAACGTCATCGTGATGCGGCGTTCGGGAATCTCGAGATCGGCGCGCACGGCAAGATCGGGCGCAGCGTTAGGCGCGGGCGAGGCCGTCTCGGTGCGCCAGATCGCCGAACCGACATAGCGCTTGCCCTGCGGATCATTTGGATCCTCTTCATAGAGGACGACGCGTTGGACCACCGGCGCTGCCGGATTTGCCGGAGTGGGTGTGGGCTGGGCCTGATTGGGCTGGGTCGGTTGCTTAGGCTCTCCGACCCGTTCCTCGAATTTCTTGGTGGTCGGCGCATCTTTCTGAGTCTGCTGCGTAGGGGCGCGCACCGCGTTGAACAGTGCCGCGACCCGGTCGCGCTGCCAGAATGCCGCCACGCCAAGTGCGAGGATAATGAGCACGGTGAGGATGGCGGCGACGAGCCCGACGCGCGAGCGCCGCGGCAATTCGTCGATGTCGTCCGCCGCCGGCTGGCGCAGCGGACCCTGCCGCTGCATTCCGGGACGCGGCTCGGCCGGCTGCTGCCCGGCAAACGGATCGGATGACTGAGGCTGCGCGCGCGCGGTCCGGCTCGGCGGTTCAGGCGTGCGCGGTGGACGCACGGGCGTGCGCAAACCCTCCGGCTCGGCCCGCGGCTCGACCCGGTCGAAGGACCGGCCCGCGGGCGGGGTCGCGGCGAAGACCTCGCGGGCCGACCTTGCGGCCTGCGCGGGCGCCTCGCCGAGTCCCTCGGCCTCGGCCATGATGTCATGGAAGCCCTTCAGGCCCTCGTCGGTGACCGAACGCCGCTCGCCCGGTGGCGTGCGGGTACGCGTCGGTGAGCGCAGGCGGTCGGCCGCCGACATGCCGTTTTCGTCGAGCTCGGGGCCTGAGGCGGTCTTCGACGCCTCGGATGGCTTGGCGGGCTCACGCGGGCGGCGCGCCGATTCGGCCTCGACCTTGCGGATCGCTTCCTCGAGCGAGAGACGCTCGCGCGTGATCTCGGCCTCGGTCAGTGCCGGGTCGGACATCGAGCGCAATTGGCCGACCAGCGCCGTCCGGGCGCGGTCATAGAGCGCGCGCCGTCCCTCGCCGGTGTTCTTCTCGAGACCGGCAATAGCCTTGGCGACAAGCGGGTAGTAGTCGGCCATCAGGACTCTTTAAGCTGCTCCGCCCCTGTTCAGCTCAAGCCTCGAACGGGTTCTGCACGAGGATCGTGTCTTCGCGTTCTGGACTCGTCGACAGTAACGATACCGGACAGTCCACCAATTCCTCGATTCGGCGCACGTACTTTATCGCCTGTGCGGGCAATTGGGCCCAGGACCGTGCCCGCGCCGTCTCGCTTTTCCACCCCTCCACTGTCTCATAAATCGGCTCGACGCGCGCCTGCGCGCTGGCGCTGGCCGGAAGATAGTCGATTTCCCGCCCGTCCAGGCGGTAACGGACGCAGACCTTGACCTCGTCGAACCCGTCGAGAATGTCGAGCTTGGTCAGCGCAAGCCCGTTGATGCCGCTGGTGCGGCAGGTCTGACGCACCAGCACGGAATCGAACCAGCCGCAGCGGCGCCGCCGGCCCGTCACCGTGCCGAACTCGCGACCGCGATCACCAAGCCGGATTCCGATCTCGTTGATCTGCTCGGTCGGGAACGGTCCCTCCCCGACCCGGGTCGTGTAGGCCTTGCAGATGCCGAGGACGTAATCGATCGCGCCCGGTCCAAGCCCCGAACCCGTCGCGGCCTGGCCCGCCACCGTGTTGGAGGAGGTGACGAACGGATAGGTGCCGTGATCGATGTCGAGCAGCACGGCCTGCGCTCCCTCGAACAGGATGCGCTTGCCCTCGCGCCGCTTGCCGTCGAGCAGCGCCCAGACCGTGTCCATGAAGGGCAGCACCTTTGGGGCGACCCGCGCAAGGTCATCGTAGATGGCCGCGCCCGACGCTTCAGGCAGCCCGTTGCCGCGCCGCAGTGCGTTGTGGTGCGCCAGCAGTCCGTCGATCTTGCCACGCAACCCGCCGAGATCGGCAAGATCCATCAGACGGATCGCGCGGCGGCCCACCTTGTCCTCGTAGGCCGGTCCGATGCCGCGCTTGGTTGTGCCGATGCGCTGGCCCGAATTCGAGCTCTCGCGAAACTCGTCGAGCTCGCGGTGCAGCGGCAGGATCAATGCCACGTTCTCGGCAATGCGCAGATTATCGGGCGTAATCGAAATTCCTTGAGCTTGCACGCGGGCGATTTCCTCAAGCAGCGCGTTCGGATCGACCACGACCCCGTTGCCGATCACCGACAGCTTGTTGGGACGAACGACGCCGGAAGGCAACAACGACAACTTGAACGTGACGCCATCAATCACCAAAGTGTGGCCGGCATTATGGCCGCCCTGGAAGCGCACCACGACGTCGGCCTGCTCGGACAGCCAATCGACGATCTTTCCCTTGCCCTCGTCGCCCCACTGCGAGCCGACGACCACCACATTTCCCATGGGGACCCCTAAGCCCGCGCGGACAACAGCGCGGGCGGCGCGACGCCGCGGCCCCGACCACGCGACTCCGTGGGACCGCACCCCCGATAACGGATGGCGTCCGGGGTGGCAAGTCATTGTGCCGCCTCGATTAACGCGGGGCGGCACAACTGAGCAGCGGGCTCAGGGCCGGCGCGGCTCGTAAGCGACCACCTTGTCGGCCGGCCATCGCAGCCGCCAGCCGAGCTTGATGTCCTTGGCCTCGCCCGGCGCCGCATCGAAGCTCCAGGCGAGCACGCCGCGCCGGTCGCGCGCATCGCGCTCGCTCGGCGCGGTGGTGACCGCCAGAAGCTCCACTTGGATGTCGGCGGTCTCGGTGGCCGGCATCTGATCCTCCACCACCACCTTGATCGGACGGTCATGGCCGCTGCGCACCGTGATCCTGTACTCGCGCTCGTCGGTGCGGGCCGACGAGATGATCCCGGCCGAGCCCTCGATCTTGCGCACGGTCACGCGTGCGACCTTGACCTTGTCGTCAGCCCCGAAGCCGAGCCGCGCGATCTCGTCCTTCGGCGTCAGCGCCATCTGGCCGCGGCCGACGAAGATGCCGTCACGATAGAGCGCGACGCGGCCGGGCAGCAGCGGCGCCTCCTCAGTCTGCTTGAACGCGGCTTCCAGATAGGCGGTCTCGTCGAGCGCCGGCGTCGTGCGCACGAGGAGTTCGGGCGCGATCGTGCCGGTCGCGATGCGGAAGCTCTTCGCTCCTTCACTGGCCGCGACCGAGATGCGGCCCGGAACGCGGAACAGCGCCTGGTATCCGCCAGTCTCGATCGTCGCCTCGCGCTCGGGCGCGGGTGCCGAGACACGCTGCGACTCCACGATCGAGCCAGCCGTCCTGCCACGTTCGTCGGCGGATAAGACAGGCGGCGGGGCGGTCGCCGTATCGAAACGATCCTGCATGAGGGGCCGTGTCGTGACCTGACGCGGCGGATCCGGATAACGCACGATCAGCGGCCGCAGCTCCGGTGCGCTGCCGCCCTTGGCGGTGCGCACGGTCGAAACCGACAGCGCAACGTCGCTCCAATCCTCGCCGGTCTGCTGCACGATCTCGGCGCGGCGCACGAGTTCGAGCGCGGGCTTGCGTTCGCGCGTCCCGGTGTCGAGCCGTGCATCATAAAGCGGCGCCCAGCGCGCGCCGCGCACCGTGTAGCTGACACGGAAAGTGGCGCGCGAGCCCGCATTCGCCGCGAGATCGATGCGCACTTCCATCTTGCGCGCCGGATTGGCCTGTAGCGCACGGTCGACACGCGCGATCTCTTCGTCGACTTCGCGCTGCTTCAGCTTGAGTGTGCGGATCGCGCCGTTCGCGGCCCTGATCTCATCGGCAACGGCACCGAAGGCCGCCCGCCAGTCCGCGATCGGACGCGCGTTTTCTTTCTCGCCAACGCCGAAAGGCGTCTCGGAGGCGAAGCGCTCGGCGAACTTCTTGCGCGCGGTCTCGGCGCCGATCTGGTCCTCCAGGGCCGCGCGCTCGTCTTTCAACGCCTGCAAACGCCTCTCGAGTTCGGGCGCGGCCGCCGGACGCTCCGGGCGCGGCGAACGCGCATCGATTGCCCCGATCACGACGCTCGACGCCGCCTCGCCTTCGACGCGCAGCGATGCCGCGTCGAGACCGGGCGGGAAGTCGCGTGCGATCAGCGTGGTGTCGCCCTGCGGCAGGTCGACGGCAATCAACCGCGTCACCGTTGCGCCGTCCGGGTACACCGTGACGGCATCGATCGCAGAACGCACGTCGAGTTCGGCGGCGCCAAGCGGCGCAACCCCGGCAAAAATCAGCACGCAGGCGGCTGGCAAATAAGCGAATGTACGTCGCGTCAAGCGAGTCATGGTGGCGTTCCTCTGGGCAGGCGTCGTCCCTGCGCAATGGAACCCGCAACATTCGGGTTTAGGTTAGGCCAAGCGCGGACCGCTTCACGGCGGGATCGCGGCAAAAACTCAGAACCGCAGCGGTCTTGCCGACTGCACTTGCGGCAAAGCGCGCACTTTGGCGAGCACGTCGGCCGGGAGCTCGCCGTCGATCTCGATCAGCGCGATGGCGTTGCCGCCCGCGGTCTCGCGGCCGACGTGAAAGGTCGCGATGTTGATGCCGGCCTCGCCCAGCGTCGACGAAAAGCGGCCGATGAAGCCCGGCTTGTCTAGATTGGTGATGTAGATCATCGACGGGCCAAATTCCGCGTCCATGCGGATTCCCTTGATGTTGACGATGCGCGGACGCCCATCGGCGAACACCGTGCCCTTCACGAACCGCGACTGCCGCTCGGTCTCGACCGTCACGGTGATCAGGCTTTCATAGTCGCAGTGGCCCTCGCGCGTCATCTCCTCGACGATGATGCCGCGCTCCTTGGCGACGATCGGCGCCGAGACAACGTTCACGTCCTGCAGCATCGGCCGCAGGAGCCCGGCGAGTGCCGCGGACGTCAGCGCCTTGGTCTTCATCTGCGCGACGTTGCCCTCGTAGCTGATCTGCACCTTCTTGATCCCGGTCTCGGTCAATTGCCCGGCAAACGAGCCGAGCCGCTCGGCGAGCGCGACGAAGGGCTTGAGCTTCGGCGCTTCCTCGGCGGTGATGGAGGGGAAATTCACGGCGTTCGCGATCGCGCCGCGCAGCAGGTATTCCGACATCTGGTCGGCGATCTGCAGCGCGACGTTCTCCTGCGCC
>JAXDNZ010000539.1:0-2808 GCA_034669185.1 Hyphomicrobiales bacterium | reverse complement strand
CGCGCACGACCGGGCGACAGTGTCGCACATGATAGAAACGAACTATCGTGCTTTTTTCCCTCAAGCCCAATTGAGCCGGATCACGACGTGACCGCGACAGCCCTGACCTACGGCGTGGTGCCGAATGACGTGCTCCTGTCCTACGACGGCTTGAGCTTCCTGAAGGGCATCATTGACGGCAAAATTCCGGCGCCGCCGATTGCCGAGACACTCGGCTTCGACCTGGTCTCGGCCGAGAAGGGCACGGCGACCTTCGAGGTCGTGCCGGAACTCAAGCACTACAATCCGATCGGAGTGGTGCATGGCGGGCTCGCCATGACGGTGCTCGATTCAGCGCTCGGCTGCGCCGTGATGACGACGCTCGCGAAGGGCGAGGCCTATACGACGCTGGAGATCAAGGTGAACCTCACGCGCGCTCTCACCAAGGACACCGGGCTGGTGCGCGCGACCGCGCGGCTAATCCATCGCGGCCGCACCACCGCCACGGCGGAGGCCGACCTGCGCGACGACAAGGGCAATCTCTATGCCCACGCCACGACGACCTGCATCATCTTTCCGATGAAGAAATGACCGCCGCTATTCCGAAACCGTGCTGCGCAGCGCCGGCTGCTCGGCGGGCGAAGCCGCAGGCTTGAGCGGCTCGGCGGTCACCGGCTGTACCGGGGCCGCGCTCACCGCCGGCGCGGATGCCGCCTCGCGCGCCCTACCGTGACGGATCGAGCGGCGCGGCGTTGCAGTCATTGTTGGATCGCCCTCGGTCGCCGACGCGGTACGCATCTCGCGTCCGCCGCGGGTGAAGTCGCAATACATGAAGCCGAAGCCCGAGACCGTACCGCGGAAGCTCTTGTCGCTGGTGCGATTGAGGTTGAAGCACGGATTGAAGAACGCGCCCTTCATCGAGGAGCACACGGCCTCGCCTTTGGTGAACAGCGTGCCCGGCGGCAGGTGCATGAAGCGCGTCGGGCCTGACCCCTGGATCTTCACGACGCCGGCGACCGATCCGTCAGAGAAGATGCGGCCGGTGCCTGCGGTCCCCTCGAAGCAGGTGAACGCGAAGGTCTTGCCCACGACGAAGCGGCGCGCGGTCTCGGCGTTCATCGGGTCGGCCAAGGCCGATCCGGTGGCGGCAAGAACCGCGAGCGCGACGGCGGTGCGCAGCATCTGTCCACTCCTCGTTAACCATATCCGGGCGGTATCATGCCGGGAGATCGTCGCCAAATTCTGAACGTTTACCCGATCTTGACCACGATTCGGCCCCTAATGCGGCCGTCCAGGATCGCCGGGGCCGCGACCAGCACCCCCGGAAGCTGGACTTCGTTGGTCATAGTCTGCAATTTTCCCCGGTCAAGGTCGGTGGCGAGCCGTTTCCAGGCCTCGCGGCGCAGCGGCAACGGGCACATCACCGAATCAATGCCGAGCAGCGACACCCCGCGCAGGATGAAGGGCGCGACGGTGGTCGGCAGTTCCATGCCGCCCGCCAGTCCGCAGGCCGCGACCGCGCCGCCATAGCGCGTCCCGGCCAGCACATTGGCGAGCGTCATCGCGCCGACCGTGTCGATCGCGCCGGCCCAGCGCTCCCGGCCGAGCGGCTTGCCCGGCGCCGAGAGTTCCTTGCGCTCGATCACTTCCGACGCGCCGAGGTTCTTCAGGTATGGTTCCTCCTGCGGCCGCCCCGTCGAGGCGATCACCGTGAAGCCGAGTTTGGCGAGCAGCGCGATCGCCACCGAGCCGACGCCACCGGCCGCCCCCGTGACCACGACCGGCCCGCGCTGGGGTGTGATGCCATGGCGCTCCAGCGCCATCACGGACAGCATCGCGGTGAACCCCGCCGTGCCGATCGCCATCGCCTCGCGTCCGGTCATGCCGGACGGCAGGCGGACCAGCCAGTCGCCTTTGACGCGAGAACGCTCCGCATAGGCGCCGAGATGCGTCTCGCCGCAGCCCCAGCCGTTGAGAATGACGCGGTCGCCTGCCTTCCAATCCGCGTGAGTCGAGGTCTCGACCATGCCGCAGAAGTCGATGCCGGGGATCATCGGGAAGCGGCGCACCACCGGCGCCTTGCCGCTGACCGCGAGGCCGTCTTTGTAGTTGACCGTCGACCATTCGACCCGGACGGTCACGTCGCCGTCCATCAGTTCGCTATCGTCGAAGTCGGCAAGGCGCACGGTCTGGCCCGTATCGCCCTTGTCGATGCGCACCGCCCTGAAACTGGCCACGACATACTCCCGGTCGATGTCGCGGGATTAGTGACGCGGCGATGCGCAAAGCGCAAGGCCAAGTCCCCCGCCCCTCAATCTCCCAAAAGTGGGAACCGGTTTTCCGATCAGATCAATGCGCAAACGATCAGGACGCCAGCGGAACTTCGCTTTCCATGCCGCCAGTACCGCGCCCGCCCGAATGCGAGAGCTGCGGATAGATGCGCGCCATCTCGGCCATGAGGAATTTCGCCGGCACGTCGTAGAAGGCGCCGTGCAGGGTCTCGTAGCGCATGAAGGCACGCCCTCCCCCGTCATAGGCCTGCAGCAGCGCGTCGGT
The DNA here is from genome assembly GCA_034669185.1 of Hyphomicrobiales bacterium. Taxonomy (GTDB): domain Bacteria; phylum Pseudomonadota; class Alphaproteobacteria; order Rhizobiales; family Xanthobacteraceae; genus PALSA-894. The sequence goes on along the minus strand of JAXDNZ010000539.1, from coordinate 273 downwards.
TGCGCCGTCGAATTCAAGCGGCGCGACGCCGAAGCGCGCGCATAGCGTCGCGTTGAAGGTCGGGCTCGCCTTCACCCAGCGGCCATCGAGCCGCACCTCGGTAAAGCCGTGCCAGGCGAAATAATTGGTGCCCATCTTCTCGCGCAGCCGCTCGCTCGAAAGATGATTGGTCACGTCGGCGAAGGCGACGCGCGCCGGTATGCCACCGGCGCGGCAGAGCGCGGCGAACAGCGCGGCCTTGCCGACGCAATAGGCGCGTCCGGCCTTCAACAC
>JAXDNZ010000538.1:0-3489 GCA_034669185.1 Hyphomicrobiales bacterium | reverse complement strand
GGCCGGGCGCGGGGCTAGGAGCAGGAGAATGAGCGCGATCGCGACCACCGGCGCGGCCCACAGCAGGAAGCTTTCGCGCCAGCTGTTGTTGAGCCACGGCAGCACCACGGGAATCGTCAGCGCCACGGGAAGGATTTCGCCGACCAGCAGCCCATTGGTGAACACCGCCGTGCCGAAGCCGATGCGGTGCGGCATCCAGGTGCGCACCAGCGGCGGCAACGAGGGATGCATGATCGCGACACCAAATCCCGTCAAGATCGTCGCCGCATAGAGCGTCCAGATTTCGGGCGCGGCGCCGCGCAGCGCGGAGCCGGCGGCGGTCACGAGCAGCCCGGCGATCAGGGTCGTCAGCGCGCCGAAGCGCGCGATCAGCAGCGAGCCGAGCACCGCCGTGCACGCGAACAGCACCGGCGGCAAGCCGGTCAAGATCCCCACCTGCGTTTCCGACATCCCGAGATCGGCGCGGATCAGCGGAATGACCGGCGGTACCGCGAGGATCGTGATGCGCAGCCCGTTGCCGGCGAGCCAGAGCAGGAGCGCGCAGAGCAGGAAGTTTCGCCGCGCGGTCGCGTCGGCTTCGGTCGGAGCGAGCATGTGCCTAGACGGGCTCCATGCCGTTTCGACGGATGACCGGTGCGACGGCTGACGAGGCAAGATGCGCCACGAAAGCCTCGGATGTATCGCGTTGCTGCGAAGCCTTGAAAACACCGGCCGAGAAAACCGTGACGCTCTGCAGCACATCCGGCAACGGCCCGACGATGTCGACGCCGTCCGCCTGCATCAGCTCGCTGATCTGCTGAACGGCGATCTCGGCCTCGCCACGCGCCGCGAGCTCGCCGACGATGCCGTCTTGCAGCTTGATTTTCGCCCGGAGCGCGTCTGCCAGCCCAAGCTTTTCGATCAGGCCCGCAAAATAGAGCCCGCTCGCGCCGGTCTTGGAATGCGCGATGGACTTCGCGTTCAGCAGCGCCCGCTTGAATGTTTCGGGCGTGCTGATGTCGGGCTTGGGCGCGCCCTTGGCGACCGCGATTCCGACGAAGGAGCGCGACAGGTCGATCCGCTCCAGCACGTTGCCTTTCCGGATCAGGTCGTCGATCGCGCCTGCGGTGAACACCGCGACGTCACCGGTTTCGCCGCCGGCGATGCGTTTCATCAGCGCGACGGAGGAATCGTAGACGCGTACGACGGCGATGCCATTCGCGCCCGCGAAGGCGGGCGCGACGTCGTCGAGCACGCCGCGCATGCCGATCGTGCAGAGAACCTTGAGGCCTGGCATTGAATGACGAACTCCGGTGCGCACCCTCTAGCATCGGCTCATGCCGCCGTCCCGCGCCAACTTCGCGCGAAACCGGTCCCGGAGGGCTGCAATGCGCGCGGCGCATTGATATGCTCGGCTCGGCCGCCATCGCGAAAACAAGCAACGCGGCGGCTTGAAGCCGCACCGGAGCGGCGCTGAGGGAGGATACGCATGACCGTTTCCCGTCGGAACTTTGCCCGTTTGGCCGTGGCCGGCACGGCCGTTGCCGTCGCGTCGCCGGCGATCGCGCAAGCCCCCACGATCAAGTGGCGGCTGGCGTCGAGTTTCCCCAAGAACCTCGAAGGCCTCTACGGCGCCGCGCCGACCGTCGCCAGAATCGTATCCGAAATGAGCGACGGCAAGTTCGAGATCCAGCCGTTCGCCGCCGGTGAGATCGTGCCCGGTCTGCAGGTACTCGACGCGACGGCAAACGGCACGGTCGAATGCGGCCACAGCTATTCCGGATACTACGTCGGCAAAAACCCGGCGCTGATCTTCGACGGGTCGCTGCCCTTCGGGCTGACGCCGCGGCAGCACAATGCCTGGTACCTGTTCGGCGACGGCAAGAAGCTGATCGACGAGGTCTATGATGGCTTCGGCGTGGTCAGCATTCCGATGGGCAATACCGGGGGGCAAACCTTCGGCTGGTTCCGCAAGGAGATGAAAACGCCGGCCGATTTCAATGGCGTGAAGATGCGCGTCGCCGGCTTCGGCGGGCGCGTGCTTGCCAAGCTCGGCGTCGTGCCGCAGCAGATCGCCGGCGGCGACATCTATCCGGCGCTGGAAAAGGGCACGCTCGATGCTGCCGAATGGGTTGGGCCCCACGACGACGAGAAGCTCGGCTTTCACAAGGTCGCGAAATACATGCACATTCCGGGCGTGCTTGAGCTGGAGGCGAACAGTTGCCTCTACATCAACAAGGCGGCCTGGGCCGCGCTGCCCGCGAATTACCAGGCGATGGTTCGTGGCGCCTGCGCCTATGCGCTGATGGAGATGCTCGCCGGATACGACGCACGCAACGCCAAGGCGATCAATCGCGTCGTCGCGAACGGCGCGCAGCTTGTCGTGCTGACGCCGGAAATCCTGCGCGTGCTGCGCGCAGCGCTCGAGACCGTGCTGGACGAGGAGTCCGCCAAGAGCGAGCAGTTCAAGCGTCTCGCCGACAACTGGCGGCTGTTCCGCGCCGAACAGCACCGCTGGTTCTCGATCGCCGACGCACGCACCGAAATGTCGGTGTATGGGCTGACCGCGACGCAGTGACGTGTCTCGCCCCCGCTTGGTAGGTGGGATCAATCCACCTGCGCGATGCGCGGATGCGGCGTGAGCACGACGCAGAAGTAGCGCTCCCATTCGGATCCCAGGATCCAGTGCTGCGCCTTGAAGCTGTCCATCAGGTCCTGCTCGAACAGCGGGACCACGTCCTTGTGGCAAAGCAGGAACTTCGCCGCCGCAACGATGTCCTCGCGGTCGATGACGGCGAGCATGCGCCAGTCCGGATGGCGCTCGAGCCATTCGTGCACCGCGACGACGAGCAGCGGGTAGCCCGGATGCAGCATGTCATCGAGGCAAATGATGCCTTGTGGGTGCACCGTCGCTTCGGCAAGCGCGAGGTCGGCGGTGAGCGCCTCGCGTGAGTGATCGCCGTCGAGATGCCAGAAACGCACCGGACCGCCGAGCGCCGTGGTGATGTCCTGTGGCGCTAGATCGCGCACGTTCGCCTTGATGGCGGTGTAGCGCTCGCGCGCGAGCCCGAGCCGCGCACAATGCGCATGGAACAGGTCCCATAATCCCTCGTTCGGCCAGTTGAACGTGTCGATGCCCAGCGCACGTTCGCTTGGGCCAAGACCGAGCGCCATGGCGATGAAGAAGCGGCCTTCGAACGTGCCGATCTCCGCGATATGCCCTGTGATGCCGAGCTCGCTCTGCCGCCGGATGATATGACCGCAGATGGTTGCGGCGAACGCCGAGGACATGCCGCGCACACTGTCGTAACCCTCCGCGATGTAGCGGTCGACCGCCGCGTTGCCCGAACGAAATGTCACCGTCAGCTCCGTGTGGACATCATTGCGCGTGCGCGCGACAATCACGGTTACGCAGAAAGTTCGCGCCGAACAAGGACGTTTCCCCATGACCGAGACGATTGGCGTCATTGCGATGGGCGAGATGGGAAGCGCGACCGCGCGGCGGCTGCG
>JAXDNZ010000537.1:0-2999 GCA_034669185.1 Hyphomicrobiales bacterium | reverse complement strand
GGCGACGCGCGCTTCGCCTATGACAGCTACCGCCGCTTCATCACCATGTACTCCGACGTGGTGCTCGGGGTGCCCCACGACCACTTCGAGGAGATCCTCGAGGAGCACAAGGAGCGCAACGGCTATTCGCTCGACACGGACCTGAGTGCCGAGGACTGGGAAAGGCTGGTCGAGCGCTACAACGAGCGCGTGCGGCAAGAGACCGGCAATGATTTTCCGCAGGAGCCGACCGAGCAGTTATGGGGGGCGATCGGCGCCGTGTTCGGAAGCTGGATGAACCAGCGCGCCAGCACCTATCGCCGCCTGCACCGCATTCCGGAAAGCTGGGGCACGGCGGTCAACGTGCAGGCCATGGTGTTCGGCAACATGGGCGAAACGTCCGCGACCGGCGTCGCCTTCACCCGCAACCCTTCTACCGGCGAAAGGGCGCTCTACGGCGAATTCCTCATCAACGCGCAGGGTGAGGACGTCGTGGCCGGCATCCGCACCCCGCAGGAGATCACCGAAGCGGCGCGCAAAGCCTCGGGCTCCGACAAGCCCGCGATGGAAACCGCGATGCCGCAGGCTTACGCCGAGCTCGTGCGCATCTATCGCGCGCTCGAGACGCATTACCGCGACATGCAGGACCTCGAATTCACGGTCGAGAAGGGCAGACTGTGGATGCTGCAGACGCGCTCCGGCAAGCGCACCGCAAAGGCAGCATTGCGGATCGCGGTCGAGCTCGCCAACGAGAAGGTGATCACGCGCGAGGAAGCCGTCACGCGCGTCGATCCCGCCGCGCTCGATCAGCTCCTGCATCCGACGCTCGATCCGAAGGCCGAGCGCAAGATCATCGCCACCGGCCTGCCGGCGTCTCCGGGCGCCGCGTCGGGCGAGATCGTGTTCTCGGCTGATGAAGCCGAGACGATGAAGGCACAGGACAGACGCGTGATCCTGGTTCGTGTCGAGACGTCGCCGGAAGATATCCACGGCATGCACGCCGCCGAAGGCATCCTGACCACGCGCGGCGGCATGACCTCGCACGCGGCGGTGGTCGCGCGCGGCATGGGCAAGCCCTGCGTCTCGGGCGCCGGCACGCTGCGCGTCGATTACGCGGCGCAGACGATGTCGGCCGCGGGCCAGCATTTCAAGAAGGGGGACATCATCACCATCGACGGCTCGACCGGCCAGGTGCTGGCCGGCCGCGTGGCGATGCAGGAGCCGGCGCTCTCCGGCGAGTTCGCCACGCTGATGGGTTGGGCCGACAAGGTGCGCAAGCTGAAGGTGCGCGCCAATGCCGATACGCCGAACGATGCGCGCACCGCGCTCAAATTCGGCACCGAGGGCATCGGGCTCTGCCGCACCGAGCACATGTTCTTCGATGCCGACCGCATCCTCGCGGTGCGCGAGATGATCCTCGCCGACGACGAGAAGGGGCGCCGCGCCGCGCTCGCCAAGCTGCTGCCGATGCAGCGCAGCGACTTCATCGAGCTGTTCACGATCATGAAGGGCCTGCCGGTGACGATCCGGCTGCTCGATCCGCCGTTGCACGAGTTCCTTCCGCACAGCAAGGAAGAGATCGAGGAAGTCGCCGCCAGCTTGGGCGCCGACCCGCGGAAGCTTGCCGATCGCGCGCGAGAGCTGCACGAATTCAATCCGATGCTCGGCTTCCGTGGCTGCCGCCTGGCGATTGCGTACCCCGAGATCGCCGAGATGCAGGCACGCGCGATCTTCGAGGCTGCGGTCGAGGCCGCCAGGAAAACCGGCAAGCCAGTGGTGCCGGAAGTGATGGTGCCGCTGATCGCCACCAAGGCCGAGTTCGACCTGGTCAAGGCGCGGATCGACGCGATGGCGGCCGCCGTGACGAAGGAGAGCGGCGCCAAGCTCGACTATCAGGTCGGCACGATGATCGAACTGCCGCGCGCATGTCTGATGGCGCAGGAGATTGCGGAAACCGCCGAGTTCTTCTCCTTCGGCACCAACGACCTGACGCAGACCACCTACGGCATCTCGCGCGACGATGCGGCGAGCTTTCTCGGCACCTACCAGAACAAGGGTATCGTGCCGGTCGATCCGTTCGTCTCGCTCGACCAGGAGGGGGTCGGCGAACTGATCCGCATGGCGACGACGCGCGGGCGCAAGGCACGCAACGACCTGAAGCTCGGCATCTGCGGCGAGCATGGCGGCGATCCCGCGTCCGTGGCGTTCTGCCATGAGGTCGGGCTCGATTACGTGTCCTGCTCGCCCTATCGCGTGCCGATCGCGCGTCTTGCCGCCGCTCAGGCCGCGCTCGGCAAGGGCACGGCGAGCACGGCGTGACGCTTCCCGATCTGGCGACGCTGCAATCCGGCGACAAGCGTGCGCTCGCCCGCGCGCTCGCGGCGATCGAGACGCAGGCGGACACCGATGCGCTCGCGGCGCTGCTCGATGCCGCCTGTGCGGCACCGCGCGCGCATGTGATCGGCCTCACCGGTCCGCCCGGCGTCGGCAAGTCGACGCTGACCAACACCCTGATCGCGCGGGCGCGTGGAAGCGGCGAGACCGTCGGCGTGATCGCGGTCGATCCGTCGTCGCGGCGCACCGGCGGCGCGCTGCTCGGCGATCGCGCCCGCATGGCGACGGATCCTCAGGATCGCGGCGTCTATGTGCGCTCGATGGCGGCGCGCGACCGGCTCGGCGGCCTGTCCGATCAGACCGTGGCCGCGATGGTGCTGATGCGTGCGATCTACGATCTCGTGCTGGTCGAGTCGGTCGGCATCGGCCAGTCGGAGGCCGACATTTCGTTTGTCGCCGACACCGTGATCCTGTGCGTGCAGCCTGGCTCGGGCGACAGCCTGCAGTTCATGAAGGCGGGCGTCACCGAACTGCCCGACATCGTCGCCGTCACCAAGGCGGACATGACGGAGGCGGCGCGCCGCACGCGCGCCGACGTCGAGGGCGCGCTGACGCTTTATTCCGAGCAGCGCCGCGCCGCCGTCGTGCACGTCGCGGCGTCACGCGGAGAAGGGCTCGAAGAACTC
>JAXDNZ010000536.1:0-4027 GCA_034669185.1 Hyphomicrobiales bacterium | reverse complement strand
CAGCACGTCCGAAAAAGCCCGCCAAATGACATCGGCGCCCGCCTCGAGCCGCGACAGGTTTTCGATCCTCACACATGCACAATTCATAGTACACTCGCTAAACTATTGCAAAATCACACAAAATTGTCATTTTAGATTCAAAATCAACAGCTTGTGCCTTGTGTGGTGTTACCTATCGAAATGGGCTTACTTCCCCAATATCGATCCCGCCATCGCGCGCGGGTCGCGCACCGGCCAGGTGCCCGCATCCGCTGCGGCAAATAGCTCGGAGAGATGCGCGTTGAACGCCGCCGGGTCCTCCAGATTGATATTGTGGCCGGCATTCGGCATCACGACCAGCGCGGCGGTCGAGATGTTTTTCTTCATCAGGATGCCGGGCTCGAGGCACGGCCAGTCCTCGTCGCCGGTCATGACCAGCGTCGGCGCCGTGATGGTTTTCATCTTGTCGACCAGCTCGAACAGCGAGGGACGCTTCGCCTGCACGCCGCGCATGGTACGCACCGCCCCCTCGGTCGAATGCTCGGCGAATTGATCCGCGAATTCGCGCCAGCCGCGCGGATCGCGGTTCTGGTGCTGTACGCGCGTCGGTCCGAGCGCGTAGGCCTCGGCGGCCTTCGCGATCGTCAGCTCTTCGAAACGCTTGGCCGACGCCACGGCCTCGGCAGCGAATTGCGCGCGCTTGTCCGGCTCTGCGCCGTAGCCGCAACCCGCGATCACCAGCGAGCGCGCACGCTCCGGATAGGTGAAGCCGAAATGCAGAGTCGCAAACCCGCCCATCGACAGGCCGACGATATGCGCCTTGTCGATCCTGAGCGCGTCGAGAACCGCCCGGATGTCGTCTCGCGCGCGATCTTGAGAATACTTCTCGCCGTCCGTCGGCACGTCGGACGGCGGATAGCCGCGCGCATTGACCGTGATACAGCGATAGTAGCGCGCAAAGTAGCGCACCTGCTGCTCCCACGAGCGATAGTCCCCGGCGAACTCGTGAATGAAGACGATCGGGATGCCTTTGCCGGTCTCCTCGTAATAGAGCTTCACCCCGTCGTCGGTGGTCAGATGCGGCATGTGTGTCTCCGAATTTTCAGAATGCGGAAGCGCGCGCCGACAGGCCCGCGTCGATCGTGACGACCGAGCCACTGGTGTAGCCCGAGCGTTCCGACGCCAGGAACGCGATCGCGGCGCCGATCTCTGCGGCGCTTGCGCCGCGTCCGAACGGCAACGGCTTGAGCAGGTCTTTCCAGTTGTCCTCGCTGCCGGTGCGATCCTTGGCCTTTTTCTTCATCAGCGTGACAAGGCGGTCGGTCTCGACCGGCCCGGGGCTCAGGGCCACGACGCGGATGCCGTCCTTGGCGCTGACGCTGCCGAGCGATTGCGTGAACGCGGTCAACGCGGCGTTTCCTGCGACGCCGCAGATGTATTCGGGATCGTGCGTGTCGGCGGCGTTGCCGACGACGTTGACGATGATGCCTGCCTTGCGCGCTTTCATCAGCGCATAGAAGGCGCGGCACATGTTGACGTAGCCGAAGACCTTGAGGTCCCACGCCGTGCGCCACGTCGCTTCGCTGACATCGAGCAGCGTCCCGCCCGGGATGGCGCCGGCATTGTTCACCAGAATGTCGATGCCGGGAAACTCTTTGGCCAGCCGATCGACATTCGCGCTGTCGGACAAATCCGCCGCGACGGTGTCGACGCGCACATTGGCCTTCTGCGCGATCGCCAATTTGGCGGCGGCGAGAGCGTCGGCACTGCGCGACACGATGATGACGTTGCAGCCCTCTGCGGCAAAGATCTCCGCTGTCGCGCGGCCGATCCCCTTCGATCCGCCGGTGATCAATGCGGTCTTGCCCGCGAGCTTGAGGTCCATGATGTCTCCGAGGGGAATCCAGGACGGGCTCGAACTATGAAGCCCCCTCCACTCAACGGCAACCGGCTTGCGGCGCTATCCGGCCGCCTCGATCATGCGGCGAATGCCTTCGCGATGTCCCACTTGCGCGCGAAAGCCAAAGTCGCGCGCCGCCGCCTCGACGTCGACCGGACCCCGCGCGGCTTTCGGCTTCGCCGGATCGATCTCCACCCGCACCGGCTTGCCGGCAGCCCCGCAGGCCGCCGCGATGTCCTGCGGCGTCACGCGCTCGGAATGCGCAATGAAATAGGCAAGTTGCTTGCGCCCTTTTGAGAAGCACGCGGCAATTGCCGCATCTGCGGCGTCATCGACATAGACGTAGGGCCAGTCCGTCAGCGGATCGATCCGCGCGGGTTTCCCGGACAATGCGGCGCGCACGATGGTGTCGACGTTGAACTCGGTCTTGCGGCCGGGCCCGTAGACCGCGGTCAGTCTCAGCGAACAGAGATCGAGCGGCACCTTCTTCCAGAGTGCGCGGAGCACGTGGTCCATCGCGGCCTTGGAGCAGCCATAGGCCGACGCCGGCCGCATCGGATAGTCCTCGCCGATCGGCTCGGACTCGTAGTAATTCCCGATCGCCGCGACCGAAGAGCAGTACACGAAGGTCGTGACGCTCCCCGCCATCGCCTCGTTCAACAGGTTGAGACTGCCGCTCACGTTGATCGCGATGATGCCGGCCGGATCTTCGGCCATCACCATCGGCCCCGACACGCCTCCCGCATGGATGATGTGGGTGATCCGTTCGCGCGCGATGGCGTCGCGCAGCCGCGCGCGATCCGACAAGTCGTCGATCACCTGCGTCACGGCAGACGGAACGGGATCGAGACCGACCACACGCTTTCCGGCAGCCGCAAGGCGCGTCACGATTCTCTGCCCGACGAACCCGCTGGAACCGGTTACGAGCGTCACGTCCATCGCCTGCTCCGAAATCCGATCCGCGCTCGATTTCACAGCCGGCCGCAGGGTCGCGGCACCGCGCTTTCCGCCATTATTGTGAATGGCGACGCAAAGCGGCGGTCGTGACTATTTCTTGAAAACCGTGTCGGTTGCCGTGATCAGTCCGACATTTGGATTGGCGGTACAATAGGTGCCAAGCTTCTTGGCGTTATTCACGAACTTGTCGGTGTCGATCACCGCAGGGTCGTTCTCATCGCGATAATAGCCGTCGAGCCAGGCAAGGATGAGCACCACCTCTTCTTTTTGAGCTGCCTGGAACTTTTGGCACGTCCAAGTGGACAGATCGATGACCTCCGCCGCCGTCGGGCTGGACGTCACGAGGAGTGCGCCGACTGCGGCGGCTGCGAAGACCTTCATCACTTTTCTCCGGGTTCAATCCTGGAGCGCGACCCTATCCGGCTCGAACAGCGTGCGCAAATAACACGGGTGGCAGCATCGAGCGCAGGGCGTCTGCGCCGGCGCCTTGCTCGCCCTCACTTGATGTGGACAATCTTGGCCTCGCCGCTGCCGGCTTGGACGACGTCCCCGATCGTCTTGCCGAACATGGATCGCGCGAGCGGCGATGCGTGCGAAATGGTCCCCCGAGCGGGGTCGGCTTCATCTTCGCCGACGATCCGGAAGGTCTGCTCGCGTCCGTCGTCGCGGCGGATCGTCACCGCATGACCGAACCGTATTTCGTTGTTGTCCGCCGGCGTCTGCACGACGCGCGCGGTCGCTCGCCGCGCGGTCCAGTAGCGCAAGTCCCTCCCGGCCGCTGCAAGGGCTGTACGTTCGCCCGAGGCCTGGGCCTTTGCGTAGGCACTGCTCGCGGCGGCCAAAGCTGTTTCGATTTGAGCCATGCCAGCTTCGGTCACGTCGTTGGGATGGGCAGAAATGATGCGCTCCGGCATCTCTTCCGCGAAATCGGCGTCCTGTTCCTTGACGAAGGCCCGGCTCATTTGACGTTGCGTCCCAGGTTGCTGGCCCAGGTAGGAATATTTCTAGACGCGTTCTGTTCCCTTTGGCGGCGCCGGCGCGTCGAGCAGGTGACAGGCCGCAAGGTGTCCGGCGTTGACCAATTGCAGCGCCGGCTCCTGCACCCGACAGCGATCAAACGCATACGGGCAGCGCGTGTGAAAGCGGCAACCGCGCGGCGGATTGATCGGGCTAGGCACGTCGCCCTTCAGG
>JAXDNZ010000535.1:0-3082 GCA_034669185.1 Hyphomicrobiales bacterium | reverse complement strand
ACCATCCGCGTGCGCTCGACACTCGCGGGCTTTCCGATCTTCACCGGTGACCGCTCGCTCTATTACGTCTGCCTGATCTGCCTGCTTGGCACCTATCTCCTGTGCCGCGCGCTGGTCGCATCGCGCTTCGGGCGCGTCTATCGCGGGGCACGGGAAAATCCGCTGCGTGTCTCCACCATCGGCTTCGAGGTCTATCGCTACCAGCTCGTCGCCTACGTGATCGCGGGCGCGCTCGGCGGCCTGTCGGGCTTCCTGCTCGGCAACGCGACCGACTTCGTCAGCCCCGCCTACATGTCGTGGCAGCGCTCGGGCGAGTTGCTCATCATGGTGATCTTTGGCGGCATAGGCACGCTCAACGGCGCGATTATCGGCGCGGCGGCGTTCCTGCTGGTCGAGGAATGGCTGTCCGGCATCACCGAGCACTGGAAAGTGATCTTCGGACCGCTACTCGTGCTTGTCGCGGTTTTCGCACGCGGCGGGCTGATCGGCGTCGTATCGAAGCTGCGGGGGCTGTTTCGTGGCTGACGCCATGCTGCGCATACAAGGACTGACCAAGAACTTCGGCGGCCTGCGCGTCACCGAGGACGTGACGCTCGATGTGCGCCCGGGCGAACTGCATGCCGTGATCGGACCGAACGGCGCCGGCAAGACGACGCTGATCAACCAGATTTCCGGGCTGCTCTCGCCGGACGCCGGCCGGATCGTGTTTGACGGCCATGACGTCACGGCATTGCCGGTCCACGCGCGCGCGCATCTCGGCCTCGCGCGCTCGTTTCAGATCACATCGATCCTGCCGCGCTTCTCCGTGCTGGAGAATGTCGCGCTCGCCGTGCAGGCGCGGCGCGGCACGAGCTTCCGCTTCTTTGGATGCGCAGCGGGCGAGGATGCGCTGAACGCACCCGCGCTGGCGGCGCTGGCGCAGGTGGGACTTGCCGACCGCGCCGACATCGCCGCGGGGGAACTGTCGCATGGCGAGAAGCGCTCGCTCGAGTTGGCGATCGCGCTGGCCATGGAGCCGAAGCTGCTGCTGCTCGACGAGCCGATGGCCGGCACCGGGCGCGATGAGACCGAACGCCTAGTCGACGCGCTGCGGCGACTGAAGGGCCGCTTCCCCATGGTGCTGGTCGAGCACGACATGACCGCCGTGTTCGCGCTCGCCGACCGCATCTCCGTGCTCATCTACGGCCGCATTCTGGCGAGCGGGACGCCCGAGCAGGTGCGCGCCGACCGCCAGGTCATCACCGCCTATCTCGGCGACGAGATGGAGTGAGCATGCTGAGGGTGGAAAAACTCGCGGCCGGCTACGGCCCGGCCCAGGTGCTGTTCGACGTGAGCTTCACGGTCGGCGCCGGCGAGGTCGTGACGCTCCTCGGCCGCAACGGCATGGGCAAGACCACGACCATCCGCACCATCATGGGCCTCCTACCGGCGCGCGGCGGCAGCGCGACGTTCGATGGAGCCCGACTGATCGCGCTGCCGCCCTACCGTATCGCCCAATGCGGGCTTGGACTCGTGCCCGAGGGACGGCAAGTGTTTCCGACGCTCTCGGTGGAGGAAAATCTGATTGCGACCGCCGCGGCACGGCACGGGGAGGCGAAGTGGACGCTGGCGCGGGTCTACGAATTCTTCCCCCGACTCGCCGAGCGCCGCTCCAATATGGGCAACCAGCTCTCCGGCGGCGAGCAGCAGATGCTTGCGATCGGCCGCGCACTGATGACCAATCCGAAGCTGCTGATCCTTGACGAGGCGACGGAGGGCCTTGCGCCTCTCATTCGCGCCGAGATCTGGGCCTGTCTCGAACGGCTCAAGCGCGAGGGCCAGTCGATCCTGCTGGTCGACAAGCATCTCGATGCGCTCACCAGAATCGCGGACCGCCACGTGGTGATTGAAAAGGGCCATGTGGTGTGGACCGGGACGTCAACGCAGCTCAAGGAGGATGCGAGCGTCAAGGTACGCTATTTGCAGGTTTAGATGTTATTCCGCCGCCTGCTTCCAGCGGGCCGTCGCGTGACCTTTCGGCTTGGCCTTGCGCCTGAGTTCGGTCAGATCCGCGCGGTCGCGTACGCTGTTGCGGAAGATCTGGTCGCGGCCGGCGAGATACTGCGGCGGACAGTGGATGTCGGCGCCGTACCAGGCGGCCGCCTTGAAGGTGAAGAACGGATCGACCAGATGCGGGCGCGCCAGCGCCACGAGATCGGCGCGGCCGGCCGCCACGATGGTGTTGACCTGATCGGCGGTCGTGATCGCGCCGACGCACATGGTGGCAAGCCCCGCTTCGTTGCGGATCTGGTCCGAGAACGGCGTCTGGAACATGCGGCCGAACACCGGCTCGGCATCCGGCGTGGTCTGACCGGTCGACACGTCGATCAGGTCGCAGCCGGCCTCCGCGAAGGAGCGCGCGACCGCAACCGCATCATCGCCCGTGAGCCCGCCGTCCTTCCAGTCGGTCGCCGAGATACGCACCGACATCGGCTTCTCGCTAGGCCAGGCCTTGCGCATGGCGCGGAACACTTCGAGCGGGAAGCGCAGGCGGTTCTCAAGCGAACCACCATAGCCGTCGGTGCGCCGGTTCGTCAGCGGCGAGATGAAGCTCGCCAGCAGATAGCCGTGGGCACAGTGCAACTCCACCATGTCGAAGCCGGCGCGATCGCCGCGCTCCACGGCCTGCACGAAGTCGGCGATGACCTTGTCCATGTCGGCGCGCGTCATCTCGCGCGGCACCTGGCTGTGCGGGTAGTAGGGCAGCGGCGACGCCGAGATGATCGGCCATGCGCCTTCGGGGAGCGGCTGGTCCATCCCCTCCCACATCAGCTTGGTCGCGCCCTTGCGCCCGGCGTGGCCGAGCTGCAGGCAGAACTTCGCCGCCGAGTTCGCGTGCACGAAATCGACGATGCGCTTGTACGCTGTCTCCTGCGCGTCGTTGTAAAGGCCGGTGCAGCCGAGTGTGATGCGCGCCTCGGCGGAGACGCAGACCATCTCGGTGAAGATCAGCCCGGCGCCGCCGGTCGCGCGCGAGCCAAGATGCACCAGATGCCAGTCGGTCGGCAGGCCGTCGACGGCGGAGTACTGGTCCATCGGGGAG
>JAXDNZ010000534.1:0-3137 GCA_034669185.1 Hyphomicrobiales bacterium | reverse complement strand
CGGGCTTCGTCCGCATCGCCGAGTTCGTGCTGATCGCGATCGTGGGCATCATTGCGTACTTCGCGTACGTCTTCCCGTCCTACGGACAGGTGCTCGACCTCTACTACATCGGCACGGCCTTCGCGGTCGCGGCGCTGGCGGTCCTCTCCTTCCAGGCCATCGACGTCTATCACATCCATGCGTTCCGCTCGCCGGTCCGCCACTGCGCGCGGCTGACGATCGCGTGGTCGCTGGTCTTCCTCGCGCTCGTCACCGTGATGTTCTTCGCGCGTCTCGGCGATCTTTACTCTCGCATCTGGCTTGCCGGCTTCTACGGCGCCGGGCTGCTTGCGCTCTATGGCGCGCGCTTGGTGCTCTACCGCAAGCTACGGCGGTGGACGCGCGAGGGCCGGCTCGACCGCCGCGCGGTGATCGTCGGTGGCGGCGAGCCTGGTGAAGCCCTGGTGAGCGCGCTGGCAATGCAGGACGACTCCGAGGTCCGCCTGCTCGGCGTGTTCGACGATCGCGGCGACGACCGCGCGCCGAACTTCTGCGGCGGACTGCCGAAGCTCGGCTCAGTGGATGAGCTTGTCGAATTCGCGCGCAAGACCCGCGTCGATCTGGTGCTGTTCTCGCTGCCGATCTCGGCCGAAAGCCGCATCCTGCAGATGCTCAAGAAGCTGTGGGTGCTGCCGGTCGATATCCGTCTCTCGGCGCACACCAATCAGCTTCGCTTCCGGCCCCGCTCCTATTCCTATATCGGCTCGGTGCCGGTGCTCGACGTGTTCGACCGGCCGATCGCCGACTGGGACGTCGTGATGAAGTCGCTGTTCGACAGGGTGGTCGGGACGCTGGCGCTGATCGCGCTCACGCCCGTGATGGTGCTGGTCGCGCTCGCGATCAAGCTGGACAGCCGCGGCCCCGTGCTGTTCAAGCAGAAGCGCTACGGCTTCAACAACGAGCTGATCGGCGTCTACAAATTCCGCTCGATGTATGTCGACCAGACCGACGCGACCGCATCCAAGCTCGTGACCAAGGGCGACGCGCGCGTCACCCGCGTCGGCCGCTTCATCCGGAAAACCTCGCTCGACGAGCTGCCGCAGCTGTTCAACGTCGTGTTCAGCGGCAACCTTTCGCTCGTCGGCCCGCGCCCGCATGCGGTCCACGCCAAGGCGGTCGACCGGCTCTATGACGAGGCGGTCGACGGCTACTTCGCGCGGCACCGCGTCAAGCCCGGCATGACCGGCTGGGCTCAGATCAACGGCTGGCGCGGCGAGACCGACAGCCAGGAGAAGATCCAGGCGCGCGTCGAGCACGACCTCTATTACATCGAGAACTGGTCGGTGCTGTTCGACCTCTACATCCTGGCGAAGACGCCGTTCGCGCTCGCCAAGAGCGAAAACGCCTACTGATGGCAATCGCGACGCATGCGAACCTGGTCTCGCCTGCGCTCCATGCGCCGCAGCTCGACCGCGCCGGCGAGCGCGTGCGCGGCGCGCTGCTGTGGCTCACCGGCTTCTCCGGCGCCTTCGTGTTCGTCGAGCCGGGGCCTTACGAGGTCTGCTCGCTGCTGACCATCGTGCTGTTCGCGATCACCGGTCTCGCGCTGCGGCCGGCGCTGATGCCGCTGATCGTCATGCTGCTGCTCTATGCCATCGGACTGGCGCTTTCGGTCATTCAGGTCAGCGACAAGACGCAGGCGGTCACTTGGGTCCTCGTGTCCTGGTACCTGTGCGTCACTGCGGTGTTCTACGCCGCGATGCTCGGCACGAATACGCGCGAGCGGCTCAATCTTCTGGTGCACGGCTGCCTGATGGCGGCCGCCGTCACGTCGTTGATCGCGATCCTTGCGTATTTCCATGCCTTCGGCAGCTACTCGAACCTGTTCCTGCGCTACGATCGCGCGCAGGGTACGTTCAACGATCCGAACGTGCTTGGCGCGTTCCTGATCTTTCCGGCGCTGCTCGCGCTCCAACGTTTGCTGAGCGGCCGCCTCCTCGCAGCCGTCGGGGGATCGCTGCTGCTTGCGCTCATCTCCGCGGCGATCCTGCTCTCGTTCTCGCGCGCCGCCTGGGGCCAGTTCGCGATCACGGCGGCGCTGCTGATGCTGCTCACCTTCGTCACCAGCCGTTCGGGGAACGAGCGCCTGCGCATCGTGCTGATCGCGCTCGCGGGCGTGGTCGCGCTCGTGCTTTTCGTTGTGGCGCTGCTCTCGATCGACCGCGTCGCCGAGCTCTTCAAGGCGCGTGCCAGCCTGGACCAGAGCTACGATCTCGGGCATTTCGGCCGCTTCGGCCGCTACGCGCTCGGCGCGCTCCTTGCGCTCGACGAGCCGTTCGGGATCGGACCGATGCAATTTCACACCCGGTTCATCGAAGACCCGCACAACACCTATCTCAATTCCTTCATGGCCGGCGGTTGGTTGTCGGGCTTCGTCTACATCGTCATGACGGTGACGACCCTGTTCATGGGCCTGCGCTTCGCCTTCGTGGCGACGCCTTGGCGCGCGATCTACCTCGTCATCTATTCGGCCTTTGTCGGCGTCGCAATCGAAAGCGCGATCATCGACACCGATCACTGGCGCCACTATTTCCTGCTGCTCGGCGTGTTGTGGGGCCTTATGGCGGTATCACGGCCCTATGCGGGACCGGCAAGGCGCGCTGCGCCACCGGAACGGCCGCCAGGTCTTGCACCCGCGCGCCGCGCGGCGTAGAGGTCGGCCCGGCGGAGCGTAGCGCAGCCCGGTTAGCGCACCAGTCTGGGGGACTGGGGGTCCCGAGTTCAAATCTCGGCGCTCCGACCAATTACAATCAATGAATCGCTGAAGACTCCAGCCACATGCTCCGCCTCGTATCAGTCGAGGCACGACAACTCGACCGAGATTGAAGAGCGGATCAGCCGACACTAACCGAAGGCAATTTGGAGACTCCACCAGCGGACATCTACGTCGGTTTCGCCGGACTAGAATCGGGTGGACCATCGGTCCGTGAAGAGCGGCAGAAACGCCTCCGGTTCGAACGGATGCGCCAACGCGACCTCCGGCCGGAATTCACCCACCCCGAGACCGGGCCGGTCCGGCACCCTGTAATGCCCGTTCTCGGGGCGCGGCGCGTGCTCGAGCAAATCGAAGCGGAAATCGACGTCGTATTCGCAGAAGG
>JAXDNZ010000533.1:0-5784 GCA_034669185.1 Hyphomicrobiales bacterium | reverse complement strand
GGCGACCGGCCGCGAGTTCGTGCGCGTCTCGCTCGGCGGCGTGCGCGACGAGGCCGAGATCCGCGGTCACCGCAGGACCTACATCGGTTCGATGCCCGGCAAGATCATCCAATCGATGCGTAAGGCGAAGTCCTCGAACCCACTGTTCCTCCTGGACGAGGTCGACAAGATGGGCGCCGATTTCCGCGGCGATCCGTCTTCGGCGCTGCTCGAGGTGCTCGACCCCGAGCAGAACCACACGTTCAACGACCACTACCTGGAGGTCGACTACGACCTGTCGAGCGTGATGTTCATCACCACGGCGAACACGCTGAACATCCCTGCGCCCTTGATGGACCGCATGGAGATCATCCGGCTCGCCGGCTACACCGAGGAAGAGAAGCTTCAGATCGCGCGCAAGCACCTGATCCCCAATTCGGTCGCCAAGCATGGCCTCGACCCGAAGGAATGGTCGATCGACGAGGACGGGCTGAAGCTCCTGATCCGCCGCTACACCCGCGAGGCGGGCGTGCGTAACCTCGAGCGCGAGCTCTCGACGCTGGCCCGCAAGGCCGTGAAGGAGCTCACCCTCAACAAGAAAACCAAGGTGGTGAAGATCACCGACGCGAACCTCTCCGACTATCTCGGCGTGCCGAAGTTCCGTTACGGTGAGATCGAGGAGCTGGACCAGATCGGCGTCGTCACCGGGCTTGCCTGGACCGATGTCGGCGGCGAACTGCTCACCATCGAAGCCACGCACATGCCCGGCAAGGGCCGGATGACGGTCACGGGCAACCTGCGCGACGTGATGAAGGAATCGATCTCGGCGGCGGCGTCCTATGTGCGCTCGCGCGCGATCGGCTTCGGCATCGAGCCGCCGAGCTTCGACAAGCGGGATATCCACGTGCACGTGCCGGAAGGCGCGACGCCCAAGGATGGACCATCGGCCGGCGTCGCCATGGTGACGGCGATCGTCTCGGTGATGACCGGCATCGCGGTACGCCGCGATGTCGCCATGACCGGCGAGATCACCTTGCGCGGGCGGGTGCTTCCGATCGGCGGCTTGAAGGAGAAGCTGCTCGCGGCGCTGCGCGGCGGCATCAAGACGGTGCTGATCCCGGAGGAGAACGCCAAGGACCTAGTGGAGATCTCGGACCAGATCAAGGGCGGGCTCGACATCATCCCGGTGTCTCGGATGGACGAGGTGCTGGCCAAGGCGCTCGTGCGCAAGCCGGAGGCGATCGAGTGGGACGAGGCGGCCGCAAAGCCGGTCGACGTCCCCGAAGGCGGGGTCGAGGACGATCCGCCGGCCCTGATCGCGCACTGACGACCGCGGTCAAGAGCTGACAGAAGGGCGGCGCCGGAAACGGCGCCGCTTTTGCTTTACCGACCCGGCTGGAACCGCCGGGAACCTCCCAAAGCGTCCCACATGACGGTGCAAACCAGTCGGTGACTGTGTCTTCGCTGCACTAGCGGCTCACTGCCCGGAAAACCTAGAGTCGCACCTGAGATCAAAGATCTGGAGGGTGACATGCGGGTATTGCTGGGCACGGTGGCGGCGCTGGTGATCGGCGTCTCTTCGGCGATGGCGGCGGACTTGCCGGTCAAGGCGCGCCCGATGCCGGTGGAAGTGTGGAATTGGACCGGCTTCTACATCGGCGGCAATGTCGGCTACAGCTGGGGCCGTTCGCGCAATGATGTGACGTACTTCAACCCGGTGACTGGCGCGGCGATCGTGCCTCCCGCGGGATCAGTGACGTCGGCCGATTTCAATCTCAACGGAGGCATTGCGGGCGGTCAGATCGGCTACAACTGGCAAACCGGCCCAAACTGGGTGTGGGGCCTGGAAGCCGACTGGCAATGGTCGCGTGAGCGCGGCAGCACCGCGTTCCTCTGCGCCGCGACGGTCATCGGCGGCCCTTGCCTGCCCGGCCTGACGTTCTTGCCGGCCGGCGCTGTCGGTACCGGCGTCGCCATGGAGCAAAGCATCGAGTGGTTCGGCACCTTGCGCGCACGCGCCGGCCTGCTGTTCAGCCCGTCGGTGTACGCCTACGTGACCGGCGGTCTCGCCTATGGCTCGGTGAAGACCGGTCTGGCGATCGCGAGCTTCACGCCGAATGGCACGGTGGTGGGAGCGGTCGGTTCGACCAGCACCACGCACGCGGGCTGGACCATCGGCGCGGGCATCGAGGCGCTGTTCGCGCGCGACTGGAGCGCCAAGCTCGAATATCTCTACATCGATCTCGGGACCTTCGATAACACCATCGCGCTTGCAACGCCGGCGATCGCCACGACCGTGCGGTCGCGGGTCACCGACAACGTCTTCCGCTTCGGGATCAACTATCACTTCAGTGCCGGTCCAGTGGTCGCCCGCTACTGATCGCGACACCGTCGGTTTTGAGATACGCGCGGCGCCCGAGAGGGCGCCGCGTTCGTTTTGGCGGATCAACCGGCGAAAAGACTCCCGAACTGGTCTCGGGCTTTCGCTTGTGGCGGTCTTGCATTCGAGGATGCGGGGGCGCTATTGCGCTGACGTCGGGCGATTAGCTCAGCTGGTAGAGCGCCTGCTTTACACGCAGGATGTCGGCGGTTCGAACCCGTCATCGCCCACCAATCTGCGCCGCGCAGCGGTGCAGATTGCCGGCTACGATTGGCAAGCCAACCTTGCGCTACTTCGCCTTCACCGGCCTATTCGCATAGGACTGCTGCGGTACGCCGCGATTGAGCGACATATGCGAATGCGTGCAAAGCCACGCGCCGTTCTCCTTGTGCAAGACCATCGTGGCGCGACCTGGACGCTCGAACGTTGTGCCGTCCTCATGATAGCCGGTGCTGGTCCATGGCACGACGACGGTCGCCATGGTCTGGTCGGCCGAGACGAGGATGCGCGCGGCGCCGGTCGAGAAGCGGAAGTCGGACGTCCTCGGCCACACGTTGTCCCACTGCGTCGACTGCCAGGCCGCAAGCCCGGGGATGACGTCCCGATGCGTGCCGAAGGCGAGGACGTCGGGATGAAACAGCGGCCGCGCCGCCGCGTAATCGACGTCGCGCACATAGCCTGCGAAGCGCTCGAGCCAGTCAATGAAATATGCGCGCGTCACGCTGTCGGCTTCGGGCAATGACGACATCAAGGGCTCCGTGACGCTGCAAGCCTCGTCTTGAAAAGATGAAGGCTGCCCGTCTTTCCCCGAAGAGACGACGGACAGCCTTTCAGCCCGGCAGATCGAAGCCCAAGGCTAGATCAGACGGCTTCCTTCAGTTCCTTCGCGGCGCGGAACGCAACCTTCTTGCTCGCCTTGATCTTGATCGGCTCGCCGGTCGCGGGGTTGCGGCCCATGCGGGCGGCGCGCTTGCGCACCTGCAGGATGCCGAGGCCGCCGATACGGATGCGGTCGCCCTTCTTGAGATGCTTCACGACGAGCTCGACCATGTTGCCGAGGATCGCCTCGGCCTGCTTCTTCGAGAGCTCGTGAGTCTCGGCGACGTTCGCCGAAAGATGCTTCATGGTCACGGTGGGAGCAGTCGTCTTGGTTGCCGCCATGGGGTCTCGTCTCCTTGTGTCAGACAGTGTGGATACGCAAGTTATGCCCGTCCCATAAGCGATTCTCGAACTCGTGACTACGCGGAAATCAAATAAGCGGGATCGGGATGTGCGAGTTGTTGCGAATCGACGGGCGATTCCAACCACTC
The DNA here is from genome assembly GCA_034669185.1 of Hyphomicrobiales bacterium. GTDB lineage: Bacteria > Pseudomonadota > Alphaproteobacteria > Rhizobiales > Xanthobacteraceae > PALSA-894. The sequence continues at coordinate 2,115 of JAXDNZ010000533.1, read as the reverse complement.
TTGACTTCGCGGGGTACGGGTCGTATCTCACCGAACCCTTAAAGAAAGCCCGTAAATTAAGGCTTTTTCCGGGGGCGTAGCTCAGTTGGTTAGAGCGCTAGCCTGTCACGCTAGAGGTCGCGGGTTCGAGCCCCGTCGCTCCCGCCAGCCTTCGCGGCTTCGCAGCGAAGGGGCGGGTCCGTCCACCTTGATCTGACCGGAGAACGGCGCACGTCGGCGCCGTTAGACCCTGTGGAACAAACCGGATCGACACAAGTTGGGCTCGGGCTTCTTCCCGAACCGATCATGCAAATGCGATCCCAGCCGCTTCAATTGCCCGCAAGGATCGGTTACGGCGCGCGAGGAATCGTTTTCATGATCCTCGCGTACTTCACGGCTTTGGCAGCATTCGACGCGCATGTGCGCCCCGTCGATAGCAAGGACGCCCTGAGAACCCTGCTCACGCAGCCGCTCGGCAGTGTCCTCCTGTCGTCGGTCGCGGCTGGGCTGCTGTGCTTTGCCTTTTGGCGTGAAGCGCAGTGCTTCGCCGACGCTGACCGCTGCGGCCGCGACCTCAAAGGCCTGACCCGCCGGATTACCTATGGCGCAGCGGGACTGTTTTACGCAGCCTTCGCCGCCGTTGCGGTTTCCATGGTCGTCGGGTTGAGCGCTGGCAGCACCGACAGCGCGGTGCGCGATTGGACGGCATGGCTGTTGAGCAAGCCGATGGGGCAATGGCTGACCGGCGCGGTCGGCATTTCGATTGTGGTGACCGGACTGTGCATCGGCTTCGCAGGCGTTCGGGCCGAATTCAAGGAGCGGCTGGATCTGGCGAAAAAGTCGCGCTTGATCGTCACCCTTCTGGGATGTTTCGGATACGTGACGCGCGCGGCAGTCTTCGTGATCATCGGGCTGTTCCTGATCTATGCGGCAGTGGATTCGAACGCCCATGAGGCAACCGGCCTTGCCGGTGCGCTTCAGGCGATCAAAGCGCAGCACTACGGTGCGACCCTTCTGGGGTTCACGGCCGCGGGCTTCTTTGCGTTCGGAGCTTACGGGATCGCCGAGGCAGCGTTCCGGCGGATCGATGGCCGGGGCCCTTCAGCGAGCCAGCCGTCATGGCTACGCGCCTGAAACCGAGCGCCGTCGTGGCGAAATCCGATCTCGGCAAGAAGGGCGGCGACCGCGCCGATGTCCAAGAGCCGCTGCCGCTGCATCCTGGTGCGCGCCTCAGCGCGCGCGTTGCCCTCGCCATCGCGCTTCTCGGACTAGCCGTCTGGACGGCGGCTGATTTTCTGCCAGCTCTGATCTGGGCCGCGATCCTCGCGCTCGCAATCTGGCCGGTTTATGCGCGCGTCACATCGTGGACGACCGACGAGCACTCAGGTTCGATCGCTTTCCTGCTTACGCTGCTCGTTGCTTTGACGCTGTTCGTTCCGATGGCGCTTGCCACCTATCAGATCGCTCAGCAAAGCGACCTGCTGGTGGGCTGGATCAAGCAGTCGCGCGAAAACGGCGTTCAGGTGCCGGAATGGATTGCGCGATTGCCGATCGCGGCGGGCGCGGTCGAGCAATGGTGGCGCGAGAACCTGACCAAGCCTGAAGCGGCATCCGCGTGGCTTCAAAGCGTCAACGCCGACAAGGCGAGCGACGTGGTCAAGACGTTCGGTGGACAGCTTCTCCATCGTGGCTTCATGTTCTTCGTTTCCCTGATCGCGCTGTTCGTATTTCTTCGCCACGGTGAATTCATCGCGCGACGCGTGCTGACGACTGCGGACCGTATTTTCGGCGATCCGGGCGAGGGCCTGGCTGAAAAGATGGCGGACGCAATCCGCGGAACAGTCCACGGCACCATCGCGGTTGCGATCGCCGAAGGACTCCTGATCGGTGCCGCCTACCTTGTCGCGGGCGTGCCGAATCCGGTGTTGTTCATCGTGCTGACGATCGCCTTCGCGATGCTGCCCTTTGGTGCGTGGGCGGCGTTCAGCGCCGCGGCGCTCACGATCCTGGTCAGCGGAGGCAGCGGTGCGGCTGCGCTCGGTATCGTTGCCTGGGGCGCGGTCGTGATGTTGACGGGTGACCATTTCGTCTGGCCGACGATGGTCGGTGGCGCCGCCCGGCTGCCGTTTCTGCTGG
>JAXDNZ010000532.1:0-3563 GCA_034669185.1 Hyphomicrobiales bacterium | reverse complement strand
CTTCCCGAGCCGTTTCGCGCTGCGTTTGCCGGACTGGAGGAGCAACTCCGCATCGGTGACGCTGATGGCCGCTTCCACCAGTGTTTCGGCTGCGGGCCAGGGCATCCCACCGGCCTGCGTATCCGCTGCTTCAAGACCGCCGAAGGCGTGATGTCGCCGATCGTTGTTCCTGGCAATACAGCGGACCGCCGGGAGCCGCGCACGGGGGCATCGTTGCGGCTTATCTGGATGAGGTGCTGGCGGCTGCCTCGTTCCGTGCGACATCGCGGGCTGCGGTCACGGGTGAGCTGACGATCCGCTACGTGAAGCCCGTCCCTGTCGAGACGCCGATCATCGGGAAGGGTTCGCTGGTCGCCGACCACGGCCGCTATGTGGATGTCGAGGGGCGGCTCGAGGATCTCGGCACGGCCAGTGTGCTGGCGACCGCGAAGGCGCGTTTCTTTCCAATTCGGTCCTGAAGCGCCCGGCGGGCTGTGCCGACGGGTGGCGGGGAATGCACCACCCCGGCTAAAGTGCCGCCCGCAAACCTGGAGAGTCTGAATGCAGTTGGTCGAAACGAACGGCGCCAAAATCCCCGCGATTGGTCTTGGCACCTGGCAGCTCAACGGCGCGACCGGGACGCGCATCGCCGAGCAGGCGCTGCGGCTTGGCTATCGCCATCTCGACTGTGCGTTGATCTATGGCAACGAGCGCGAGATCGGCGAGGGTTTGCGTGCTTCCGGGGTCAAGCGGGAGGAGGTGTTCATCACGACCAAGGTGCCGCACACCGAGCTGGCGCCGCCCGCTCTCGAGCGCGCCGTCAAGCAAAGCCTCGCCAACCTGCGCGTCTCCGACGTGAACCTCTTGCTGGTGCACTGGCCGAACCCGCAGGTACCGCTCGCCGAAACCATGGGCGCGATGAGCAAGATGAAAAAGGAAGGCTACGCGCGCCACATCGGCGTATCGAACTTCACGGTCGCACTGATCGAGGAGGCCGTGAAGCTTTCCTCCGAGCCGATCGTCACCAACCAGATCGAATGGCATCCCTATCTCGACGAGAGCAAGGTCAAGGCCGCGTGCGCGCGGCATGGCATCGCGGTCACCGCTTATTGCCCGATCGCGCGCGGACAGAGCGGCAAAGATGAAGTGCTCGCCCGCATCGGCAAACGGCATGGCAAGACCGCCGCGCAGGTATCGTTGCGCTGGCTGCTGCAGCAGGGCGCAATCGTGATTCCGCGGACCTCGAAGGTGGAGCGGCTTTCGGAGAACATGGCGATCTTCGATTTCGCCCTTAGCGAGCCTGAGATGGCGGAAATCGGCACGCTCGCGACAGCGGCCGGCCGCGTCGTCAGTGTGGGTTGGGCGCCGCGGTGGGACTAGGCGGGAGCCGGCCGTTGCGCTGTGCCTCTGCGCGCAGGTTCAACATCACGCCCACCATGATCAGTCCGGCGCCGCCGAACACGAACGCATCGAGGTGCTCGCCGTAGAACGCCCAGCCGATCACGGCTATCAACGGCACCCGCACGAAATCCATCGGGATCACGACGATCGCGTCAGCGCAGCGGAAGGCGTTGGTGAGGCAGTAGTGCACCAGAAGCCCGCCGGTGGTGACCCCGAGGAGCGGCAGCGCCATCCAGGGCTCGAGCCTGAGGAAGAACAGCGGGTCGCTTCCGGCGAAATTGAGCGGAAGCTGGATCAGGTTCATCCAGAACAGGATCGAGAACGTGGTCTCGGTCGTGATCAGCTTCTTGGTCATGATCGCCGTGATCGCGAAAAACAGCGCGCCGAGGAGCATGATCAGCGCGCCCGGCTTGAACGCCTCGAAGCCGGGCCGCAGGATGATCAGCACCCCGATGAAGCAGATGCCGAGCGCGATCGCGCGGCCGGGCGTCATACGCTCGCCGAGAAACAGCACCGCGAGCAGGGCGACCCAAGCCGGAATGGTGAATTCGAGCGCAAACACGGTCGCGAGCGGCAGCAGCGTGATCGCGAGCGCCCAGCAGATCTGCGAGCCGAAATGGATCACGCCGCGCGTGCCCTGCAGCGCCATGCGGCGCCATTTCAAACCGCCCCACAGTCCGGGCTGCGCGAGCGCGAGCGCTGCCAGGATCGCGACCGAGCCGGCGGTCCGCACCGACATCATCTCGAACACGCTGAGATTTTTTGCCAGCGCGCGCACCCCCAGCGCCGCGATGATGAACGAGAACAGCGTGCCGCTCATCCAGAAAAGGAGCCGGCCAAGCTGCGCCGGCTGCCCGATGCGCACGGCCGCAACGTGATCACGGATCTGGTGTGGGCTGACGGCTGTCCGTGCCGCTGGTGCCATGCTGCCGCCGCCTTGCTGCAAACGCCGATCGTGAAGCATTCGACTCTCGTGACAGGGCACGCAACTGAACGTTGAGATTACGCGCCCGTCAATAGCGGGTTCGCGCAACCCCTCCACGCGGTAACCAGATGGTGCAGGAGGACGCGGCTTTTAGTCCTGCGACTCCGTGGCCGTTTCGTCATGCCGCCGCCTCCGGGTGTCCACCGCGTATTGCCCCTGCCGCCGGTGCGGATCGGTATTCGGACGAACGGTCGTCGAATGGAACGCGTTCCACTCCTCCAGCCGCAGGTCCTCGAGCCCGCTCACCAGCTCGAACTGTTCCAGTGCATTGCCGTAGAGGGCACGATGCACGGGCTGCACCTGCAACAGCGGCAGCTCGGGATTGAGCTCGATCGCCGTGTTGGTACGCGTGAGCCGGAGATTGGTGAACAGCGGGCCGAACCAGCGATCGGTCTCGACAATGCCTTCGTAGACTTCATACGCCAGGCTGCGCGGCAGGTTGGCGGGAGCGCGCACGAGCAGGCTCCAGCCCGGCGCCGTCCGCGCCACCAAGCCGCTCCAGATCTGCACCACGCCCGGCTCCTGCAACGCGGAGACGAACGGCGGTGAGAAGCCCTTGATTTCATCCGGGGCCGCGTCGTCGAACTGCTGCGCGAAGTCCGGGAACTGCGCGGTCTTCAACGGATACCAGTCGTCGGCGCCCTCATAGGTCCAGGCGATATCGATGCCTCCGTCCCACTTGAAGCTTACGCGGATCGGCGGAAAGACATACCAGCCGAACGCACAGGCGAGCCGGATCGCCTCACAATAACGGAATGCACGCGTCGGAATGCTGCCGGCCGCGGAGTTGTCGGCGCGCTGCGGCATGCGGATGTCCGGAATGAAGCGATAGAAGGTGACGAGCGGTTCGTCTTTCGGCGGGCTGTCCATGCTGGCCTCGTTGGCGACGATAGAGTACCTCGCCGGCTAGAAAAAAGGGCGGCAGGGCAGGCGCGAGCCTGCCCTGTCATCCCCCATAGGCGGTACGCCGTCCTTATCGGCGTCGTAGCGTTACTTCCGCGGCAGGCTCGGCGCGATACCGCCGAGACGGACCTTGCCGGTGTCCTTGGTCTTCGGCAGGCTCGGCGCGATGCCGCCGAGGCGGACCTTGCCGGCGTCCTTGGTCGCCGGGAGGCTGGGTGCGATGCCGCCGAGGCGGACCTTGCCGGTATCCTTGGTCGCCGGGAGGCTGGGTGCGATGCCGCCGAGGCGGACCTTG
>JAXDNZ010000531.1:0-3196 GCA_034669185.1 Hyphomicrobiales bacterium | reverse complement strand
GGCCGCCGCCGCAAGCGGCACGGCGGAAGCAAAACCGCGGCGCTTCGGCTGGTGGAACAAGCGCGGGTAAGCGCCACGCCGGCACGTCACCGCTGCGGCGCAATGCGCTCCGCTTCGCGCTACTTATAGCGCTCTACGGTACCGTCTGCGCTTGTAAACCGGCGCAGGCTTCGCCGGTCCGACCCCCTCGATCGCGCGCCAGAATTTTTCGTTGCCCTTCTTGGTGATGCAGACCTTGATGCGGTGCGGCGGGGGGCCGTGGATGCAGCGATGCGCCAGTTCGCCCGCGATCATGCCGTCGCACATCACGTAGGCGTGCAGATAGTACCGGTTGGCCTGGTGGTTGATGCCGCCGCTGATATTCGACCAGTGCCAGCCGCCCACGTCCGCGAGCCGATAGGCGGCGTGCCGATGGTCGTCGAACTGGCGGCGAACCCACACGATCGGCCCGGGCTCGGCGGCGAGGGCCGCTTGGTCGCGGTCGCGCTTACGATCCTCGGCGGTCTTGAACAGGTGCCGCTTACCGGAAAAGAACGGATGCCGCTGGACGTAAGGGACACAGATGTTGCCGCCTTCACCCGTGGCTTCCATCATCAGGTCGAACGGGTCGCCCCCGGTTTCAATGGCGCGCTCGATTGCAACGCCGGCCGCCGTTCGCAGTCGTGCCTTTCTGTCCGTATTGCTTTCCATGATGCGGCGTCCAAGGCGAAAAGCCCGCCAGCCTAGCGCATCGCGCGCTTGCGCCGATCAGCGGGCTTTGCGCAGGGTAGCAAGAAGCGGAAAATCTGACGGCGTGCAACTAACGTCGGGCGTCGCGCGGCTTTGGCGCCGGGGCGCGCAATGCGCTACGCTTGTTGCGCCCTAGGGCTGCGATCCGCCGAGAACAGCATGAGCACGTTTCGATGAAAAGCGCGTGGGTCGATCGCGACGCGCACGCCGCGATCGAGCGCTACGCCGCGGCGGGCATCGGGCGCGACCTCGCGCTTCGCGTCTACACCACGCGCCTGCTCGGCCAGGAGCCCAAGCTGGTGCTTCACGGCGGCGGCAACACGTCGGTGAAAACGCGTATCGCCGATCTCAACGGCGATCCGGTCGATGTCCTGTGCGTGAAGGGCTCGGGCTGGGACATGGGCACGATCGAGCCGCCCGGGCTGCCGGCCGTGCGGCTCGATGCGCTCAAGAAGCTGCGTGCGCGCGACACTCTGACCGACGAGGACATGGTGCGCGTGCAGCGCGCGAATCTGATTGACCCCGCTGCGCCCAACCCATCGGTCGAGACGCTGCTGCACGCGTTCCTGCCGCACGCTTTCGTCGACCACACGCACGCGACCGCGGTGCTGAGCCTCACCGACCAGCCCGACGGAGAGAAAATCTGCGCCGAGGTCTATGACGGCCACATGGGCTACGTGCCCTACATCATGCCGGGCTTCGCGCTCGCCAAGGCCGCGGCGGATGCATTCGAGCGCGACCCGGCGGTCGAGGGCCTGATCCTGCACCGGCACGGCATCTTCACGTTCGGCGCGGACGCCCGCGAGTCTTACGAGCGCATGATCGAGAACGTGACGCGCGCCGAGGAGCGCCTGCAGCGCGGCCGCAAGGCCGTGTTTGCGACCGCGCGCCTGCCGCAACAGGCCGCAGCGCTCGCCGATGTCGCGCCGATCGTGCGCGGCGCCTGTGCGCTGAAGGACGAGAAGGTCGAAGGGGCGTGGAAGCGCTTCATTCTGGAATTCCGCGCTACCGACGCGGTGATGAATTTCGTCAACGGCGCGGAGGTCGCGCGCTACAGCCAGGCCGGCGTCGTGACGCCGGATCACACCATCCGCACCAAGAACTGGCCGCTGATCCTGTCGGCGCCGGAGGATGGCAAGCTCGACGCCTTCGCGCGCGATACCCGCGCAGCCGTCGCGGCGTTCGTGGCGAAGTATCAGGCATACTTCGCGGCGAACAATGCGCGCTGCGGCGATACGAAAAAGAGCCTCGACCCGATGCCGCGCGTCGTGCTGGTGCCCGGTCTCGGCCTGTTCGGGCTCGGCCGCTCGAAGAAGGACGCGCGCGTCGTCGCCGACCTCGCCGAGGCGGCGATCGAAACCATCACCGACGCCGAGGCGATCGGGCGCTACCAGGCGCTCGATGACGCGCAGCTCTTCGACATGGAATACTGGTCGCTGGAGCAGGCCAAGCTCGGGAGCGCAACAGTAAAGCCGCTGGCCGGACAGGTGGTCGCCGTCACCGGTGCCGGCGGCGCGATCGGGGCCGCGACCGCGAAGGCATTCGCGGCGGCCGGCGCCGAAGTCGCGCTGCTCGACAAGCATCTCGATGCGGCGGCCAGCCAGGCGAAGACGATGGGCGGCTCGGCGGTGCTGTGCGATGTGACCGACCCCGACTCCGTGCGCGGGGCATTCGATCTGGTCACGAAAATCTATGGCGGTCTCGACATTCTCGTGTCGAATGCGGGCGCAACGCCGCCGCAGGGCAAGATCGGTGGCGTGGATGAAGCCGAGATGCACAAGAGTTTCGCGTTGAACTTCTATGGTCACCAGCGCGCCGCGCAGGCCGCGGTGAAAATCATGCTCGCACAGGGCACCGGCGGCTGCCTGCTGTTCAACGTCTCCAAGCAGGCGATCAATCCGGGAGCGAACTTCGGCCTCTACGGACTGCCCAAGGCCGCGACGCTGTTCCTCTCGCGCCAGTACGCGCTCGACTACGGCGCCGACGGCATTCGCTCCAACGCCGTCAATGCCGACCGGGTCCGCTCCGGCATCGTGACCGACGCCTTCATCGCCGAGCGTGCGAAGGCGCGCGGCGTCTCCGAGAAGGACTACATGCGCGGCAACCTGCTTCAGCGCGAGGTCACGGCCGAGGATGTCGCGCAGGCGTTTCTGGCACAGGCTTTGGCCCTGAAGACCACCGCCGACGTGACCACGGTCGACGGCGGCAACATCGCGGCGGCGCTGCGCTAGCGATGGCGCCCGAGGTCCTGTCCGCGCTGCGCGCACGCCTGGGTGAACGCGCGACGGATACCGCAGCGGTGCGCACAGCGCACGGCCGCAGCGAGTCGTATCACACCCCTCGCCTTCCCGACGCGGTCGTGTTTCCCGAAAGCACCGCCGACGTCGTCGCGATCGTGGCGATCTGCGCGGCCGCGCGCGTCCCGCTCACCGGATTCGGCGCCGGCACGTCGCTCGAAGGAAACGCC
>JAXDNZ010000530.1:0-3014 GCA_034669185.1 Hyphomicrobiales bacterium | reverse complement strand
GCCGCATAGCGCGCGATGAAGGCATCAGTCGCCCCCTTGTCGCCCTGATACTGCAGCTCCAGCACCTGCCGGAGCAGTGCGCCGGTCACCTGATGGAAACGCGCGTAATCGATCGAGATCGTGCCGGCCGCCATGTCGAACGCGATCAAGCCGTTCTCCATGAAGTAGTTGAACTGCATGAGCAGCTTCATCAGGTACGCATCCTCGCGCTGCGGCTTCGTCTCGTTCAGCGCGCGATGGATGCCGGCGCCGTACACGTCGCGCAATTGCTCGGCGGTGTGGTAGCCGCGCCTCTGCAGCCCCTCGGCAACGAACATCGAGACGAGATCGGCCTTCAGCTCTTCGATCAGGTTGTGGTTGTCCTGCAGAGCCACGTCGAGCGCGCGGCCGTCCTTCGTGCGGTCGACGCCAAGATAGTGCCCAACCTCATGCCATAAGGTCTGGTTGAGCTCGCCGCGCATCGTGTAGTTCCCGCGGAACGGCGGCGCCACCACCGCCTCCCAGGCCGGACGGAAGTTGTCGTGGATTGCCGGGCTCAGCATGATGCTGCCGCGGATCAGGATGGTGCGGCCATAGCGCCGCGTGATGTAGGCCTCGTTCGGCTCGATGCTCGCCGCGTTGATACCGCGCGTCTCGCCGAAATCCGCGATGATGTCATAGAGCCCGATCGGAATGTCGGCGCGCACGCTCTTGTGCGCCGCGTAGGGGAGCGAGTCCTCCAGCGCCTGCAGGCCGCGCAGCGCCTCGCGCAACGCATCGGTCTCGCCATGGCGCACGCGCATCACGGTCAGGCCGAAGAACGCCTTCGCGCCGAACAGCTCGTCGTCATAGGTCTCGTAGGCGCCGATCTGCGCGTTGAGGTTTCGGAACCGGCTCGTCACCCAGGCAGCGTCACCCGACTCGTAGTCGTTGGAGAGGAGGTCGCGCGAGCGGTTGCGCAGGAAGCCGGCGAACTCCGCGTCGTCCTTCTTCACCGCGTCCGCCGCCTCGTTGAGCAGCGCATGCGCGCGGATCATTTCGTCCGCGTAGGCGAGCGCGTAGGGCACCGCGTAGAGGGCCTTCGGATCGGGCATTGCGAGCCGCCGCTCCAGCCCGGCGCGCAGCCCCGGATGCAGCGTATCGAGCACCGGATATTTCGCCAGCTGCGCCAGGTCGGCGCGCAGGCTCTCGGAGACCGCGCGCCGCACCACGGTGCGCGTCGCCAGGATGGAGGCCGCATCGTCCGGATGCGCCGCGACGTAGACCTCGACCTCGGCTTTGCTGATCCCCCACGGATAGAGATTGCGGCCGGGCACATATGCGTCCACCGGCAGGAACGCGACGCGTTCGCCGCTATCGGGCAACCCGATGATCGGTCCTTGCACGCGGCGGTACAGCAGGATCAGGTTGCGCGTGGCCTCCGGCGAGCCGAGCCGCGCGTCGAGCGCCTTCAGCTCCGCCAGCGCGGCCTCAGCCTGCGGATGGAGCTGGCGCTCGTAAAGCGTCTGGAAGATCGCCCCCGCCTCGAGCAGCTTGGCGACCGCCGCCTTCTCCGCGGCCGACAGGTCACTGATGTCGGTCGTGATCCGCAGCGGGCCGGCCCGCTCGACCAGCGGACGGCTCTTTTCGAGCGGCATATATCCGGGCGGCAGAGCCGGCGCCGGACCCTGCGCGAGGGCCGGCCACGCCGAAAACACGAATAACGCCGCCAAAATCCGAGAAAACCGCATCATTTCCACCTTGGTTGGCTTCGTTCTGCCATTCGCCCGGCTGGCGAACAAGCAACCGCCCAATTCGGAAACCCGAGTTAACCACCTGCTAACCATCCACCGGGCAAATATTGCCGGGGACGCGCCCGCCGCGGGCGCGCGCCCATGGACGCGCAATGACCGACATCACGGCCGGACAATCAGGCGGCTTCACTTTCCCCAAGCTGGGCGGGTTGACGGCGCTCATGAAGCGTGGCGACATCGCGCTCGCGATCGGCGTGATGTCCATCCTGGTCGTCCTGATCCTGCCGCTCCCGGCGATCCTGCTCGATTTTTCGTTGGCGATCTCCATCATCCTCTCGGTCCTGATCCTGATGACGGCGCTGTTCATCCATGCGCCACTCGAATTCTCCGCCTTCCCGACCGTGCTGCTGATCGCCACGATGCTGCGCCTCGCGCTCAACCTCGCCTCCACGCGGTTGATCCTCGCGCACGGCCACGAAGGCACCGCCGCCGCCGGGCACGTCATCGAGGCGTTCGGCAATTTCGTGATGAGCGGGAACTTCGTGATCGGCATCATCGTGTTCACGATCCTGGTGATCGTGAACTTCGTGGTCATCACCAAAGGCTCCGGCCGTATCGCCGAGGTCGCGGCGCGGTTCAACCTCGACGCCATGCCGGGCAAGCAGATGGCGATCGACGCCGATCTCTCTGCCGGCCTGATCAACGAGAACGACGCGCGCACGCGCCGCAAGAACCTCGAAGACGAGAGCGCGTTCTACGGCGCGATGGACGGCGCCTCGAAATTCGTGCGCGGCGACGCCATCGCCGGGCTACTGGTCGTGTTCATCAACGTGATCGGCGGCATGATCATCGGCATCGCGCAGCAGGGCATGCCGTTCGCCGAAGCCGCGCGCACCTACACGCTGCTCACCGTCGGCGATGGCCTCGTCACGCAGGTACCGGCGCTGATCGTGTCGACCGCAGCGGGCCTCCTTGTCTCCAAGGCCGGCGTCGGCGGCGGCGTCGACCAGGCGTTGCTGCGACAGCTCTCCGGCTATCCCAACGCGCTCGGCATGTCGGGCGCCGTCATGGTGGTGCTCGGGCTGCTGCCCGGCATCCCGATGCTGCCGTTCCTCGCGCTCGGCGCCGGCGCCGGCGCGCTCGCCTTCATGATCCAGAAGAAGGCGCGCCTTGCCGCGGATGTCGTCTCCGACAAGGCCAAGGCCGACTCCAGGACCGAGCCCGCCGAAGAGCCGATCTCGACCGCGCTCAAGATCGACGACCTCAAGATCGAGCTTGGCTACGCGCTGCTGCCGCTGGTCA
>JAXDNZ010000529.1:0-7679 GCA_034669185.1 Hyphomicrobiales bacterium | reverse complement strand
AGTCCCGCAGTCCAGATTCGGCGTCGGAGGTTTTAATCCCGGCTCGTTTGATGCCATCGCCTTTGCGGCCCTGCCGGAAGAAATCCGGCTTCGTTTGCTGAAGCGTGCCATCGACCGGTTCGGCCATGAGGGGCCCGCCGATCTCGGCAAGGTCGAGGCCCTGCTGGCGGCCTTGGACCGGGCAGTTGCGGAACGGTCCGCCAAGCGCCAGCCAAGGCGCGGCCAGCCAGGGCTCGATCGGCCGAAGCTGAGACGGACCCTTGCCGGCGCGCTGGTCAGCCTGATTCGCGACCGGATCCGTATCGAGCCGGCGCCGCCCCGCCGTTCCCGGTCGGATTGACGCGGGCATCGAGCGCGAGCGTGAGGCTCCCTCGAGCCTTAACCACCACGGAAAACAGTCGCATTTGCTGCCGTTATTTGACCGGAAATCCGCCCATCATGCGCTAAATAGTCCTGCCTGGTTCCCTTGGCATCGACCGCGGCGGCACCTAGATTGTAATGCAGCGGACCGAGGAATTCCCTCAGCGCCTGCCCAAAAAGCAAGACCCAAGGATCAAGGCCGCGATCCGCGCGACCACGAAGGAAATTCGATGAACGCCAACCTGCGCAACTTCGCCCTTTGGGTCATTATTGTTTTGCTGTTGTTGGCATTGTTCACGCTCTTCCAGAATCCTGGTCAGCGCGCGTCCTCGCAGGATATCTCGTTCTCGCAACTTTTGACCGAGGTCGACGCCAATCGCGTTCGCGACGTCGTCATCCAGGGCCCGGATATCCACGGTACCTTCACCAACGGCTCCAGCTTCCAGACCTATGCGCCGAACGATCCCACGCTGGTTTCGCGTCTCTATAACGGCAAGGTCTCGATCACCGCGAAGCCGCCCGGCGACAACGTGCCGTGGTTCGTCTCGCTTCTGGTGTCATGGCTGCCGTTCATCGCTCTGATCGGGGTATGGATCTTCCTGTCGCGGCAGATGCAGGGCGGCGCCGGCAAGGCGATGGGCTTTGGCAAGTCGCGCGCGAAACTTTTGACCGAAGCGCATGGCCGCGTGACGTTTGAGGACGTCGCCGGCGTCGACGAAGCCAAGCAGGATCTGCAGGAGATCGTTGAATTCCTGCGCGATCCGGGCAAGTTCCAGCGCCTTGGGGGCAAGATTCCGCGCGGCGTGCTGCTGGTCGGCCCGCCCGGCACCGGCAAGACGCTGATCGCGCGTGCGGTCGCGGGCGAGGCGAACGTGCCGTTCTTCACGATCTCGGGCTCGGACTTCGTCGAGATGTTCGTCGGCGTCGGCGCAAGCCGCGTGCGCGATATGTTCGAGCAGGCCAAGAAGAACGCGCCCTGCATCATCTTCATCGACGAAATCGATGCGGTCGGCCGTCATCGCGGCGCCGGTCTCGGCGGCGGTAACGACGAACGCGAGCAGACGCTCAACCAGTTGCTGGTCGAGATGGACGGCTTCGAGGCGAACGAGGGCATCATCCTCATCGCTGCGACCAACCGCCCCGACGTGCTCGATCCCGCGCTGTTGCGTCCGGGCCGCTTCGACCGCCAGGTCGTCGTGCCGAATCCGGATGTCGTCGGTCGCGAGCAGATCCTGAAGGTCCATGTCCGCAAGGTGCCGCTGGCGCCCGACGTCAACCTGCGCACCATCGCGCGCGGCACGCCCGGCTTCTCCGGCGCGGACCTTGCCAACCTCATCAACGAGGCGGCCTTGATGGCCGCGCGGCGCAACAAGCGCATGGTGACGCAGAGCGAGTTCGAGGACGCCAAAGACAAGGTCATGATGGGCGCCGAGCGCAAGTCGCTCGTGATGACCGAGGAAGAGAAGATGCTGACCGCCTATCACGAGGGCGGCCACGCCATCGTCGCGCTCAACGTCAAGGCGACCGATCCCGTGCACAAGGCGACGATCATCCCGCGCGGCCGCGCGCTCGGCATGGTGATGCAGCTCCCTGAGCGCGACAAGCTCTCGATGAGTTACGAGCAGATGACCTCGCGGCTGGCCATCATGATGGGAGGGCGCGTCGCCGAGGAACTCGTGTTCGGCAGGGACCGGGTCACGTCGGGCGCGTCGTCGGACATCGAGCAGGCGACCAAGCTCGCGCGCATGATGGTGACGCGCTGGGGTCTCTCCGACGCGCTCGGCACGGTCGCCTACGGCGAGAACCAGGAAGAGGTCTTCCTCGGCTACTCGGTCGCGCGTCAGCAGAACATCTCGGAAGAGACCAGCCGCAAGATCGACGCCGAAATCAGGCGCCTGGTCGAAGGCGGCTATAACGAGGCGACGCAGATTCTCACCGAGAAACGCGCCGAGCTCGAGACGCTCGCGCGTGGCCTGCTGGAGTTCGAAACGCTGACGGGCGACGAGATCAAGGACCTTCTCATCGGCAAGCGGCCGATGCGCGAGTCCGTGATCGAGCCGGCGACGCCGCGGAGCTCCGCGGTACCCTCCGCCGGCAAGGGCCGCCCGCGCCCGGACGCGCCGCTCGACCCGCAGCCCCAGCCGCAGGGCTGACGCCTAGAGCGTCAGCGCATGTCCTTCCAGGGGTCGTATTTCTTGGCCGGCAGATTGCCGAGCGCGTTCTTGTAGGCGCTGTCGTCGACCTTCGGCTTGGTCTCGGTCTGTTTCTTCTCGCCGGGAGGCGCGCCCTTCCCCTGCGCGACAGCGGGCAGCGTCAAAAGCACCATTGCGAGCACCACCACGACGGTTCTCATCCGGCTTCCTCTATGGCTGTCGCCTAGCCTCTGATCATACCCTGTTTCGCCGCAAGATGGGGACGCCGCCTCAAGGGGTTTCGCCGAGGTCGCGCAACGCGGCCTCGACCGCGCTGCGGGTCTCCCGGTCCGGATCCATCCCGAGCGCCTTGCGGTAGTCGGCGACGGCATCGTCCTTGCGGCCGAGCGTCTTGAACACGTCGCCGCGGGTCTGGTAGGCGGCCGCGCGCGGCCGCAGGCTGATCGACTGGTCGGCATCGCCGAGCGCGCTGGCGGTCTCGCCAAGTCGCAGACGCGCGCGGGCGCGCGTGTCGTAGGCGAACGCATTGCGCGAATCGAGCGTAACGGCCTTGTCGGCATCGGCCATCGCGCGCCCGGCGTCTCCCTTGCGCAGCCAGGCCGTGGCGCGATTGGCGTGGCTCGATGCGGATTTCGGCGACAGGCTGATCGCCTGATCATAGTCGCCGATCGCGCGATCGAGGTCGCCCTTCTGCAGCCAGGCGAAGCCGCGATTGGCGAAAGCGGTCGAATATTTCGGGTCGAGCCTGATCGCCTCGGTGTAGTCCGTGATCGCGCGCTCGACGTCGCCGCGCTTGCGCAGCACATAGCCGCGGATGTTGAACGCGGTCGCGCTGGCCGGATCGAGCCGGATCGACTCGTCGAGATCGGAGATCGCGCGATCGGTGTCGCCCTTGTCGTCCCAGGCGTCGCCGCGGTGCCGGTAGGCCAAGGCATATTTCGGATTGAGCCGGAGCGCCTCGGTCAGGTCCGCGATGGCTCGGTCGGGATCGCCCTTCTCCTTCCAGACGAGGCCGCGGTTGTTGTAGGCGAAGGCGTATTTCGGGTTGAGGCGGATCGCTTCGTCGTAATCCGCGATGGCGCGGTCCGGCTCATCCTTGCGCCGCCAGATGTTGCCGCGGTTGTTCCAGGCATGGACGTATTTCGGATCGACGCGGATCGCCGCATTGCAGTCTGCCATCGCGCGGTCGAAGTTTTCCTTCGACAGATAGGCGCGGCACCGGTTGTTGAAGGAGTGGACGTCCTTGGGATTCAGCCTGATCGCGTCGTCGCAATAGGGCATCGCGCGATCGGTGTCGCCCTTGTCGTTCCAGACATTGCAAAGATTGGTGTAGGCGGACGGATAGCTCTTGTCGACGCGGATCGCCTCCTCGTAGTCGGCGATGGCACGGTTGAGATCGCCCTTCTGGCCATAAGCCACGCCGCGATTGTAATAGACGAGCGCGAGATTGCGGCCCTTGTGGCGGCCCGAGTTGAGCGCGCGGCCGCAGGCGGCGATCGAGTCTTCCGGCGAGGCCGTGTCGCTCGCACAAATCGCGAAGTCATCGCCTGGCGCGGCGCTCGCCGCCCCCGCGGCGAGGAGGACCGAAAGGAATACGACCGTACTACGAAGCATGGCTTGTCCCGTCCACCGATGGTTGCTCACAGACTCTCACCCAGTTCGCGCAACGTGTCTTCAATGGCGCGCTTGCGGCTCGCGCTCGGCTTGAGCGTGAGCGCCTTGCGCAGATCGGCGACCGCATCGTCCTTGCGCTCGAGCGCGCGCATCACGGCAGCGCGGTTGATGTAGTTGGTGGCATCCTCGCCGTCGATGCTGATGGCCTGATCGGCATCGCGCAGCGCGCCGAGCTTGTCGTCTTTCTTCAGCAGCACTTCGGAGCGCCGCAGATAGGCGACATCGGACTTCGGATTGGCGCGGATCGCCTCGCTGTAATCCGCCGCGGCGCGGTCGAGGTCACCGCGATCCTTGTAGATGTTGCCGCGGTTGACGAAGGCGAGCGCGTATTTGCCGTCAGCGCGGATCGCCTCGGTGTAATCGGCCAGCGCCCGGTCGATATCGCCCTTGTTCTTGTAGATCACGCCGCGGATGTTGAAGGCGCGCGCGTAGTTCGGATTGATGCGCACCGCCTCGGTGAGATCCGCGATGGCGCGATCCTGGTCGCCCTTGTCGTCCCACACGTCGCCGCGATTGGCGTAGGCGATCGCCGATTTCGGGTCGGTGCGGATCGCGTCGGAGAAATCGGCGAGCGCGCGCTCGAGCTCGCCCTTCTTCTTCCACACGATGCCGCGCACGTTGTAGGCGCGCGAATACTTCGGATCGAGCCGGATCGCCTGATCGAGGTCCGCAATCGCGCGGTCATGGTCGCCCTTGTCATCCCAGACATCGCCGCGATTGGCGTAGGCGAGCGCGAATCCCGCATCGAGCTTGATCGCCTCGTTGTAATCGGCGATCGCGCGGTCGAGATCGCCCTTGTCCTTCCAGACATTGCCGCGGTTGTTGAAAGCGCGCGCGTAGTTCGGATTGATCCGGATCGAATCGTTGTAGTCGGCGAGCGCCCGGTCGTTGTCGTTCTTCTGGCGATACGAAATGGCGCGATTGTAGTAGGCGATGGCGAGATCGGGGCCTTTGTTGCGGCGCGAGTTGATGAGCCGCGTGCAGGCCGTGATCGCGGTGTCGGCGGTGGCGCCCTCGTCCTTGCAGACGTCCCAGTCGTCGGCGCGCGCCGGGCCCGCAAGACCGGCGAGCGCGCAAAGAACAAGGGCGAGGGTCGAGCGGCGGAACATACAGGCCTCACAGGGGGCTGGGATCGGCCGGCATCGTATGATCGGCTCCGCCCGGCGGCAACTCTTAACACCGGATGCTTCCCCAACTCCCACGTCTCAACCGGGCGAAACAGCCGCAGCCCGCGCAATCTCGACCGACAGGGCCGGTCCCCGTCGTGGAGACGCGACGTTAACATCGCTCACAATTTTTGAAACTATTTGTGACACGGTGCTCGTAATATGCGACCGCGCAGGGACAGCGCCAAGACACCGGGTTCTGGGGGATTGATGGCCCGTAAATACTTCGGTACCGACGGCATTCGCGGCCGCGCCA
Source organism: Hyphomicrobiales bacterium (assembly GCA_034669185.1). GTDB lineage: Bacteria > Pseudomonadota > Alphaproteobacteria > Rhizobiales > Xanthobacteraceae > PALSA-894. The sequence continues at coordinate 2,070 of JAXDNZ010000529.1, read as the reverse complement.
ACGCCGCGATCACGCCGGAACTCGCTTTGAAAGTGGGCCAGGCCGCTGGCCTTCTGTTCCAGACCGGCGAGCATCGCCATCGCGTCCTGATCGGCAAGGACACGCGGCTCTCCGGCTACATGATCGAGAACGCACTGACCGCCGGCTTCACCTCGGTCGGCATGGACGTGTTGCTGACCGGCCCGATCCCGACGCCGGGCGTGGCGATGCTGACGCGTTCGATGCGCGCCGACCTCGGCGTGATGATCTCGGCCTCGCACAACCCCTACGACGACAACGGCATCAAGCTGTTCGGTCCGGACGGTTACAAGCTCTCCGACGAGGTCGAGCTCGAGATCGAGGGACTGGTCGACGCCGACATCACCAAGCGCCTCGCCAAGTCCGCGGACTTCGGCCGGGCGCGGCGCATCGACGGTGTGCAGGACCGTTACGTCGAATACGCCAAGCGCACGCTGCCGAAGTCGCTGCAGCTCGACGGCATGCGCGTCGTGGTCGATTGCGCCAACGGCGCGGCCTACAAGGTGGCGCCGGCGGCGCTGTGGGAGCTTGGCGCCGAGGTGTTCTCGGTCGGCATCGATCCGGACGGCTTCAACATCAACAAGGACGTCGGCTCGACCGCGCCCGAGGCGCTCGCCCGCAAGGTGCGCGAGATGCGCGCCGATATCGGCATCGCGCTCGATGGCGATGCCGACCGCGTTGCGATCGTCGACGAGAAGGGCCGTCTGGTCGACGGCGACCAGCTGCTTGCCGTGATCGCCGAGAGCTGGAAAGAGGATGGCAGGCTTGCCAAGCCCGCCGTGGTTGCGACGGTGATGTCCAATCTCGGGCTCGAACGCCATCTCAAAGGTCTTGGCATCGCGCTCGCGCGCACGCCGGTCGGCGACCGTTACGTGCTCGAGCAGATGCGCGAGAGCGGTTACAATCTTGGCGGCGAGCAATCCGGCCACATCATAATGTCGGACTATTCGACCACCGGCGACGGCTTCGTTGCCGCCCTGCAGGTCCTGGCGGTGGTCAAGAAGCAGGGAAAGCCGGTCTCCGAGGTGTGCCACCGGTTCGAGCCGATGCCACAGGTGCTCAAGAACGTGCGCTATCGTTCCGGCACGCCGCTGGAAGACGTGAAGGTGAAGTCTGCGATCGAGCAAGCGGTGCAGCGGCTGAACGGCCATGGCCGCCTCGTTATCCGCGCCTCCGGCACCGAGCCGGTGATCCGCGTGATGGGCGAGGGCGAGGACAAGCTGTTCATCGAGGAAGTCGTCGACGGCATCGTCGACGCCCTGACCCGGGCGGCGGCCTAGCTTCTTGCGCTCATTCCCGCGCAAGCGGGAGGCCAGCTCCGCCTGTGTCCTGGCCCTGGCCCCCCCGCTTTCGCGGGGACGAACCGCACAGTAGACTCCGGGCGACAAAAGCCGGGAGGCCGCCGATGGCTTACGATCTCGACCAATTCGTCGCCGACTGCCGCGCGATCCTCAAGCGCGACGGAGGCCCACGCGGACGCGAAGAGGTGCGGCTACACCTCGAGCGCCTGCTCGCCAACAAGGACTTTGTCGCCAAGACCTGCGCTGCCGATGCGCCGTCGGGGCTGAAGGTGCTGTACGAGGACAAGGACCTCGGCTTCCAGGTTCTGGCGCATATCAACGACAAGGCGCGCAAGTCGCCGCCGCACGACCACGGCGCATCGTGGGCGATCTACGGTCAGGCGGCGAAATACACCGACATGATCGAGTGGGAGCGGACCGACAACGGCGGCGCGCGCGCGGAGCTGAAAGAGGTCAAGCGCTATCGGCTCAATCCGGGAGAGGCCGGCATCTACCAGAACGGCGCGATCCATTCGATCGACTATCCGGACGGCGCGCGCTTCATCCGTGTGACCGGCACCAACCTCGACAAGATCGAGCGCGTCCGCTTCGACCTTGCGACCGGCGAAGTCCACCAGATGACGCCGCAGCGGGCGACTTGACCGGCATGACCGACAGGGCCTTGCGCCGGATCGGCGCCGCGGCGCTGCGCGCGATGCTGCTCGATGGCGACGAGCTTGCGCTCGTCGACGTGCGCGAGGAGCGCATCTTC
>JAXDNZ010000528.1:0-4131 GCA_034669185.1 Hyphomicrobiales bacterium | reverse complement strand
CGCCACGGTGCCTTTGTTGGTGCCGTCCTTGTCGATCAAATGGACTTCGCGGACGCGGATATCTTCGTTGATGCGCGGACCGTCTTTGCGGGCCGGCTCTTGGGCTCTCATCGGGCGACGAATGGCTGGTCTCTCCTCATGCTGTTGCGACCAATAGGGGAAGATCGGGACAAACCGTCACCGTGTCAACGGCGCTGCCGCCGGGGCAGGGCGACTTCCGGACGCAGCGTGGCGCCGCTGCATCATGGGGCCGCGCGGGCGACTTCGGCGTAAAGGGCAAGCGTCGTCCGGGCGATGGTCTGAGCGTCGAATTGGGCCGTGACCCAGGCCCGGCCGCGCAGCCCGATCGCAGCGCGGGAGCCATCGGTGAGGGACAACAGGCGGATCAGCGCCGCGGCCAGCGCGCCCTCGTCGCCGACCGGAACCCGCAAGCCCGTCATCCGCTCCTCGGCGACGGCAGGCGGTGCCAGCACCGCCTCGGGGCCCGCCGCCAGGTCGGAAACGACCACCGGCCGCGCCATCGCCTGCGCTTCGAGGATCGCGCGTTGCAGTCCTTCGGGCTGCACGGCGGCGGAAACGAGCACGGTCGAGGCCGCATAAGCGGCCGGCATGTCGTCGATCGCGCCCGTGAGCCGCACCACGTCGGCGGTTCCGGTCGTGCTCACCAGGTCCCAGAGCTCGCCGGTGTAGTGCGTGTGGCCCTGATCCTCGCCGGCGAAGACGCAGACGAAATCCTTCAGGCCGCGTCCTTTCAGCCGGTGCACCGCCTTCACCACCACGTGGTGGCCCTTGCGGCGCAGCATGCGGCCGACGACCAGAATGACTTTGGTGTCGGGCGTGACGCCCCAAGCGCGACGGATCGCCTCGAGCCGCTCCGCCGACACGGCGGCAGGGTCGAACCGGTCCAGATCGATGGTCGTGGGCACGACGGCGATGCGCTCCGCCGGTACCCGATAGCGCTCGACGATCAGTTCGGCGATCTGGTCCGAGACCGCGATCACGCGCGCGCCGCGCGCCATCACGCCGTTATAGAGACGCTTGAACGGGTTTTGCGCGCGGAAGCCCTTGTACCAGGTGGTCAACAGCGGAATGCCGCACCACCGTGCCGCCGCATACGCGCTCCATGCCGCGCTACGGCCATGCGCGTGGATCACGTCGCAGCGCCGCGCGCGTGCAAGCCGCGCCAGCGCAAGCGCGCACTTTGCCATCACCAGCGGGTTCTGGCTCGCCACATCGAGGCGGACGAATTCTCCTGCGCCGAGATCGTTCTCCAGCCGTCCGCCGCGCGACGCTACGACGACGCGATGTCCGCCGGATTTGAGGATTTGAACGAGATCGATCGCGCCATTGTCGGCCGCGCCTGCGTGCAGCGTCGGAACGACGACAAGCACGGTGAGCGGCCGCGAAAAGGCGACGACTTCACCGCTCTGGCGGTTCGTTGACGGAGATGAAGAGTCGGACTGATCTGCCGCGGGGGTCGGCGGCAGACGCGCAGCGGCTCGCGAATTCACTCGGTCGACCTCTTAAGACTTCCCAGCGCCCGGCAGCATCACCCCGAATCGCCCGGCGCCCCGATCGCTCGATGTTATTTCCGTCCCCGAACGCCCTGATAGTCTGGTTCGCGTACAGGCGCAATCGCTCAGCGGCCGTCCAGCAGCCCCGCATACAGATTGAGCGTCGCTGCCGCGACGCGCGTCGGCGTGAACAGGTGGCTTGCCATGCGGCGCGCACGCGTGCCGATCAGACCGTAGGCGCCGTGATCGACGGCGAGCGCGGTCGCGATTGCGCGCGCAAAGCTCAATGGATCGTCCGGCTCGGCGAGCCATCCGGTGCGGAAGGACTCGCCGACTTGCGGCGGCGCCAGCACGATCTCGGGCAGTGCGCCGACATTCGCGGCGATCACCGGGCGCGCCATCGCCATGGCTTCGGCGGCGGTGAGCGCAAAGGTCGGCGCCTCGATCTGTGGCACCGCGACGAAATCGGCGGCCGTATAAGCGCCGGCCATGTCGGGGCATGCGCCGATCTGACGGATCAACGGCGCGACGCCGTGCGCCTCCGCCTGTGCGGCGATCTTGCGCGCATAGTCGAAATGCTGGCGGTTGTCGCCCGCAAGCACGAACACGACGCCGCGCAGCCCGCCATTGACGAGGATGCGCGCGGTTTCGACCAGCATGAGCTGGCCTTTGGCGGGATCGATCCGCCCCGGCACCAGGATGACGCGCTGCCCGCGCGCGATCTTCCAGCCGCGGCGCAGGACCACCGCGCGCTCCGGACTGATCGCGGGCGGATCGAAGCGCATCGCATCGATGCGGCGCGGGATCACGGTGAGCTTGCTGTCTGTGATCTCGTACAGCGTCGCGATCTTGTCGGCGACGTAGCCCGAGGGCGCGAGGATGCTGTTGCCGGCCGCGAGCGCGCGTCCATAGGACTTGTCGCGCTGGCCGTTGGCCAGATCGGAGACCGCGTAACTGTGCACCAGCGGAACGCCGCCGCGCTTCTTCAGTGCGGCGGCGGCGCTGCGCGAGGCGCCGACCCCGAGCGCATGCACCAAGTCGACCCGCTCGGCCGCGACAAGCTCCGCGATGGTACCGGCGTTGCGTTTGAGGCTGAGCGGATTGGTCGTGTCGTTGACCAGCCGCACCCATTCGCCGCCGAGCCCCTGCAGTTCGTTGTTGAGCGGACCGTCCTCCCCGGCGACGATCACGCGCGCACCGGAACGCAGCAGCGCGATCGCGGTATCGACCGCCGTGCGCGCAGCGCCGCTTTCCACCAGAGCGGGGACGATTTGCAGGACCGTCGCGCCCGGCAGGCCGCGCGTTTTTCCTTCGGCCATACTCATGGCGGCCCGCCGTCGGCGGCGGGGGCATGCAGGATGGCCGAGGCTCTTGCGTTGCGCCACGGCTTGCGGCGAAACACAGGCAGGCACAACGCGACGCTCGGCGCGACAAGCCGCACGGTTCAAATCCCTCGTCGTCTGCCGGCGGGCGTTGTTTTGGACTTGGCAGGGCGTTTTGCGCCCTGGCCGCGCGGACGGGACCAGTCGAAGGGAATATTCTTGCATGAATTTTCTTAAAGTAGGAACCGGTTCCGCGCAGCGGGACATCGCGGTGCGGCCCGATGCCGGCGACACGCCGGGGTTGTTCTGGCTCGGCGGCTTCAAGTCCGACATGAAAGGCACGAAGGCCGACGCGCTCAGCCGCTGGGCACGCGAGCGGGGGCGGGCCTGCGTGCGCTTCGATTACTCCGGCCACGGGGAGTCCCGTGGCGACTTCGCGGCGGGCACGATCACGCGCTGGCTCGAGGAAAGCGTCGCGGTGTTCGACGCGCATTGCACCGGTTCGCAGGTGGTCGTCGGCTCCTCGATGGGCGGATGGCTTGCGCTGCTGCTGGCGCGGGAGCTGCGGCGGCGGGGCGCGAAACAGCGCGCGACCGCCGCCGGAATGGTATTGATCGCTCCGGCGGTCGATTTCACCGAAGTGCTGATGTGGCAGCGCTTTCCGTCCGACGTGAAACGCGAGATCGAAACGACAGGGGTCTGGCTGCGGCCGTCCGAGTACGCGGAAGGGCCTTATCCGATCACCCGCGGACTGATCGAGGACGGACGCAACCATCTTCTGCTCGGCGGCGGGATGATCGAGACCGGCTGCCCGGTGCGCATCCTGCAGGGCGTCCTCGACCCCGACGTGCCATGGAACCACGCGGTGGAATTGACGTCGCACCTTGCCCAGGACGACGTCGTGCTGACGCTGGTGAAGGACGGGGACCACCGCCTCTCGCGTCCCGAGGACATCGAGCGGCTGCTCCAGGCCGTCGGCGAGTTCTGATCCCGGTTCCTAACGCGGTGAATAGGGTCCGGAACGACCAAGGCGGATAAGCGTTCTCTTCGCGGGAAGCGGGTAACAACCCCGACCTTCGCTGGAGGGCGTCATGGCCTTGGCAACGCTTCAGATCGCGGCAATTCCCGTGCTGGCCGGCTTGGCGGCCGGAACCGGCGCGGTCGCGACCTATGTGGCGGTTCCCGCGAACCCCGCAGCCGTGACGGCCGCGGCGCCGCAGCGGGATTGCTCGGTACAGACATGGCCGTACGTCGACCGAGCGTGCGTGGCGGTGGCTCCGCAAGAGCAACGGAAG
>JAXDNZ010000527.1:0-8459 GCA_034669185.1 Hyphomicrobiales bacterium | reverse complement strand
GATCCGAGCCGCGAGATCGTCAAGACGGTCACATCCGCCGCCGCCGAGGCGGGCGGCAAGGAGCGGGACGTCCCGGAGGTCGACGTGATCGTTCGCAAGCACGATGCCGCGCCCGGCGAGGCGGTCGCCGCCGAGGCGCGGCGCGGCTACGACCTTCTCGTCGTCGGCATCGAGGCGACTGTCAGGCGCGGCGTCTTTTCCGATGAGCTATCCAAGCTGGTGAGCCAGTTTGACGGCTCGATCGCGATCGTTGCGGTGCGCGGCGTGCACGAGAGCGATCCCGCAGCGCCGATCGCGAGGCTTCTGGTCCCGGTCACGGGAAACGAGAATGCCCGGCGCGGCGCCGAAATCGCGGTCGCGCTCGGTAAGTCCTCCAAGGCTCGCGTCTCGGCGCTCTCGATCATCGAGAAAGGCGCGAAGAACAAGCAGCAGCTGCGTCGCGAAACCGAGGCCGTGAGCGACGAGATCGAGAAGATCGCGCGCTATCTCAAGGCCAAGGTCAAGACCACGACCCGCACGGATGACAATGCCGGGGCCGCGATCCTGCATGCGGTCGAGCGTGAAGAGTCCGATCTGGTCGTGGCCGGCGTCAGCCGCCGTCCCGGTGAGAAGCTCTCCTTCGGCGGCATCGCCGACACGCTGCTCAAGGAGGCGAAGTGCTCGTTGCTGTTCGTCGCGCCGCAGGCGCGCGCCGCCGCGAAATCGTCGAGCAAAGGCGGCGAGGAGTCCGCGGCGGCGGGGTAGCGTGTTGCGTCGTTGGTCCAGCACGCGCCCGCGATGACATCCGGTTTCGCCGTGATCCGGTCACGGCGCCGTGCACTGGTTGGAGCCATAGGCCTCGTTAAGGAAGCGCGCGAGACGCAGACCCGCAACGCCGAGCTGACGCTCGACGATCGGCAGCGTCTTGTTGAAGTAGTCGTCATCGAGCGTCTTGTTCGCCGGCGTGAGCGCCCAGACGGTCTGCGCGGCCTTGTGCGTCTCGACTGCCCAATCGGCCGGATTGGTCTTGTCGCTCGCCTTGGCTTCGGAACTCTTGAGCCAACCGACCTCCAGCCGCGTCACGTATGCGCCCCAGGCAAAAACGGTCTTCTTGATCAGCACCGAGTCCCACACGGTGTGCAGATTGTCTTTCTCCGGCGTGGGCGGATCTTTGCTGATCAATCCCCGCATGCTCACCGTGACCTCGATGCCGTTGCCGCCGCGCTCTTCCAGGACCGTGTGCAGCGGCTGGTGGATGTCGCCGACGAAGTGAACGGCGAACTTGAGCGCGTCCCGCTTGGCGAAGTCGTCGGCGCCGCAGCGCAGCTCGTTCTTCAGCCGCTCCAGCTTCGCGACGATGCAATCGCCACGCTCCTCGTTCGGCTCGCAATCGCGCGCGCGATCGAAGTGATCCGAGTTGATCGGGATATCGACGAAGTGCCAGTTGCCGGTCGGCTTATTGTCGTTCCGGATGTCGTCGGCCCAGCTCGCTACCGAGGCAAGAGAGCCGCGCTCCATAAGTTTGCTGACCGCGGCGGCGGCGGCGTCGCTCAAGCGGCGTTGTGCGATTTCAGCGACGATGGAATGACCTTCCGCTCCCCAGCCCAAAGCCTGGCTGAGAGGCATCAGCACGGCGAACGCCGCGGCACATATCGACTTCATGACGCAATTCTCCACTAACGCGCAGGAGTGTGTCAGCCCAGCATGGCAATCACAAGACGAGGGGCAGCCGACTAGCGCACTTTCCCCCTCGCGGCGACCGGATAGACCGCCTCGACCTTGCCGCCGCGCGCGGCGTAAATCTCGTCCATCATGTTGGTGACGACGCAGCAGTGGTTCGGGATCACGCTGACGACTTCGCCGATCTTCGGTTTGTTCGCACAGCCTGAAAGATCGACCATGCCGTGCTCTTCCGAGAAGCCGGTGACCTGCGCGTCGGGATATTCGACGATGCGGCCGAAGCCCTTGGCGTAATACTGCTCGTAGGTCATCACCTTCGAGCCGGCATCGAGCACGGCGCGATCCTCGGTCGGGCGGCTCACCACCGTCGCGCGCACCGTCAAGGCGCAGTCGTCCCAGGTCGCCGCGCCCGCCGTCACCTGCATCACGTCGTTGTAGATGTAGGTGCCGGCGCGGTACTCGGTCAGCATCGGGAAATCGCCGCAGTTCTTTAGCGAGGGCGAGCCGCCGCCGGAGACGACCGGCGTCGCGATGCCGGCGCCGTTGAGCAGTTGCAGCGCGCGCTCGAGCCATTGGCGCTGTTCGGGCTTCGCGGTCGGAAAGGTCATCAGCCCTTCGAACCGCATGTTCGGCAGCCGCATCGATCGCTGAGCGAGATCGAGCGCGGCCTGCGGCGACTGCACGCCGTTGCGGCCGTAGCCGGTGTCGCATTCGATCAGGTAGCGGATGTCGACGCCGTGGCGCTTCCCGGCGTCCGACAGGCTGCGCGCCACGACTTCGTTGTCGAGCACCACCGCCATGCGCTTAAGGCGCTTGATCAAGGCCGCAAGCCGCTCGCCCTTGGCTTCGCCCAGCACGTTGTAGGTGAGCAGGATATCGTCGGCGACGCCGGCATCCGCCATCACCTCGACCTCGCCGAGCTTCTGGCAGGTAATGCCGACCGCGCCCGCGTCCATCTGCATCTTGGCGAGCGCCGGAATCTTGTGCGTCTTGATGTGCGGGCGGTTGTCCAATCCGTGCGCCGAAAGCGCGGCTTGGGCGCGCGAAATATTCGCCGCGACGATATCGAGGTCGATGACGACGGCGGGCGTGTCGAGGTCTTCGACCAAAGTGGGCATGGCGTTGCTCCCGCATCAATTGGACGGAATCGGCCTTTCCCGCCCTGGTTCCCGATGTTACGTTTGGGAAACATGTTAGCGTAGCGAACAATCGGCCGCACTTCAAAGCGGCGAAAATCCAGGGAGGGCAGAGAAATGACCATCAGCAGGCGAACCGCGATTGCCGGGTTGGCGGGAAGCGCCGCAGCGCTCGGCATGCCGTATGTCGCGCGTGCACAGGACGCCAAGCACTACCGCTTCGCCTACGACCAGCCCAAGCCGACGGGCTACGGCATCCTCGGCGATATCTTCGCGAACAAGCTCAAGGAGCTGAGCAAGGGCGCGATGCTCATCGATCAGTATCCCGGCGCCCAGCTCGGCCAGGAGCCGCAGGTTCTTCAGCTGGTCAAATCCGGCGATATCGAGTTCTGTATTTCATCTTCGGCCAACGCCGCGACGCTGTCGCCGCAGGCGGGCGTAATGTCCTTGCATTTCCTGTTCCGCTCGGAAGACCACCTGGTGAAGGCTCTGGCGGATCCGAAGTTGTCCGAGGCCGTCAAGGCGATGATCGCCGACACCGTACAGGGTGCCCAGGTACTCGCGGTCGCGACGCTCGGATTGCGCAACATGTATTCCAAGCGCGAGATCAAGAAGATCGAGGACATGAAGGGCCTTAAAGTTCGCGTGCAGGCCACCGCCACCGAGGACATGATGTTCCCGCTCTACGGGGCGCAGACCGTGCACATGCCGTTCGGCAGCGTCTACACCTCGCTGCAGACCGGCGTCGTCGACGTCGCCGAGAACGGCGTCAACGTCTATCTCGCCAACAAGCATTACGAGGTTGCGCCGGTTCTCTCGATGACCGAGCACGAGGCCAACAACAGCCTCGTGTGGGTCAGCGACAAGCTGTGGAAGAGCCTCAGCGCCGAGCAGCAGAAATGGGTGCAGGGCGCCGCGGACGAGGTCGCCAAGACACAGCCCGCCAAGGCCGTTACGCTGGAGCGCGAATCTCAGACCAAGCTGAAGTCGATTGGCGTGAAGGTCGTCAACGACGTCGACAAGTCCGGCTTCCAGAAGATCGCCGATCCTTACCTGGACAAGCTCTCCAAGGAGCTCGGGCCGCACGCGGTCAAGATCAAGGACATCATCCGGGGCGTCAGCAGCTAGCTGCGGCAATGCGCGTGTTGAAAGGTAAGAGGCCGGCTCCGCCCGGCCTCTTCGGTGCTTGTAGGGTTGGGGATGACCTTAGCAGATCGCCTGGTGCTCAAGCGGCAGCGTCATTTGAAATGGCGCGCGCTCGATCCGCTCGAAATCGCGCTGATGCTGCTGTGCGGCCTGCTGCTGTTCGGATTTTGCTCGACGGTCATCTTCGACATCGTGACGCGCGAGATCGGCCGGCCGTGGCTCTGGCTGCAGGAGGTCACGTCGACCTTCTTCATCTACGCGATCTTTGCCGGCACCGCGGTCGCAACGCGCCGCAACGATCATCTTTACCTCACGGCCGTTGCGGAATCGCTGCACGGTAAGTTGCGCATCGCGGTCGAGATCGCGACGCGCGTGGTCGTGCTGTGCGTCGCGCTCTGCTTCATCTATTTCGGCTATCTCAACTTCCTGCGCGGCTTTTCCAGTTTCCGCATGCCGTCCATGACGCCGATCGCGTCGCTCTATGCGGCGATCCCGATCTGCGGCGTGCTGATCGTGCTGTTTACCATCGAGCAGCTCGTCAATGGGCTGCGCAACGGTTTCGAGCATGACGAGCCGCCGGATGAGCCCGTGCACGTGACGCCGATCGACACCGTCGCACCCACGGACCTCGTGCCGCCCGGAGGCCGGCCATGAGCGGCACGTTCATCGTTCTGTTCATGACGTTTCTGTTCCTGTTCTTCGGATACCTCGGAGTGCCGGTCGCGTTTTCGCTGCTTGGGGGCGTGCTGATCGGCGCGATGTTCACCGACGTGTCGCACACCGCGCTCATCCAGAAGATGTTCGACGGGATGGATAGCGAGGCGCTGCTCGCGATCCCGTTCTTCCTGCTGGTCGGCGAGCTGATGAGCTCGGCCAATGTCGTGCAGCGCGTCGCGACCCTGTCGCTCACGCTGGTCGGCCATATCCGCGGCGGGCTCAGCCAGGTCGTCACCGTGTTCAGCATGTTCTTCTCCGAGATGTCGGGCTCGACCACCGCCGACGTCGCGGTGATCAGCCGCGCGCTCGGCGGCCCGATGAAGCGCGAAGGGTACGAGCCGGCCTTCATCGCGGCGATCATCGCGGCGGCCTCGACGATCGCCGCGCTGGTGCCGCCGAGCATCACGGCGGTGGTCTATGGGGCCATCGGCAACGTCTCGATCGCGGGGCTGTTCATGGCCGGCGTCGTGCCCGGCCTGATGATCGGCTTCGGCCTGATGCTCTACTGCTATTTTTTCGGGCCGGCCGGAATGACGCGACCTCGTTCGCCGTTCCGCGACGTCGCGCGCGCGTTCAAGGACGCGTCGCTGCCGCTGATGATCCCGATCATCCTGCTCGGCGGAATCCTCACCGGCTGGTTTACGCCGACCGAGGCCGGCGTCGTCGCAGTCGCCTGGATCATCATCGTGGTGATCCCGATGCTCAACCGCGGCCACATCAAGATGCTGCCGTGGGACTTCTGCATCGCGGGGCTGATCTTCTCGCTGCCGCTGATCACCATCGGCGCCGCCAACGCGTTCGGCTGGCTGTTCGCCTATCTGCGCGGCGCGCTGGTGATCGCCGAATACATCACTGATTTGGCCGGCAATAACCCGCAGCTCACCATGTTGCTGCTGGTGGCGCTGTTCACCGTCATCGGCGACTTCATCGAGCCGGTGCCGACCATCATCATCTTCATGCCGCTGGTGAACGTGCTGACCGAAGGCGCCGGCATCAATCCGGTGCACATGGGCGTGGTGCTGATCGCGACGCTGGCGTTCGGGCTGATCACGCCGCCATATGGGCTGGTCTTGCTGATGGCGTCGAAATTCATTGGGGTGAGATTTTCGCAAGCGCTGCGTGCCGCATTGCCGATCTATTGCGTGTTTCTGTTCACCATCACGTTCATGATCTTCTTTCCCAAGGTCGTGCTGTGGCTGCCCAAGCAGGTGATCCCGGAGTCGGTCGGCTGCTTCAAGAACCCGAGCGGTGCAGGATATATCTGTCCGCAATAGCGTCCGCTCGTCCCCGCGAAAGCGGGGACCCAGGGCCAAAGAACTGGATTCCCGCGTTCGCGGGAATGAGCGGGCGAGGGTCGCTAGCGCGGAAAATCATAGAGCCTTGCCGGATTGTCCGCGAGGATGCGCTTGCGTGCTCCTGCATCCGGTGTCCATTCGTTGAACAGGTCGAGCAGCTTTCCGGCATCGGGCATTTCGCCTTCGATGCGCGGATGCGGCCAGTCGGTGCCCCACACGAGCTGATCGGGATTTGTGGCGACCAGCGCCTCGTGGAACGCCCGCGCCTCCGGATAGCTCGGCGCGTTTTGGCTGATGCGATGCGCGCCGGAGAGCTTGACCCAGCAGCCGCCTGCGCCGAGGAGCCGCAGCAAGCTCTGGAAACCCGGCGCCGACGTGCCGAGCCGCGCATCGGTGCGGCCCATGTGGTCGATCACGACCGGCAGGCCGATGTCCCGCAGCACCGGGATCGTATTGGGCAGGTCCTTCACGTCGATCCAGAGCTGCAGGTGCCAGCCGAGCTCTTTCATCAGCGGCGCCAACGTGTGCGCCGCCTCGAGCGGAACGCCGCCGCGGTAGTGCAATTGCCCGCCGCGAAAGTAATGATTGAAGCGCAAGCCGCGCACGCCCAGCCGGTGCCAGCGTTCCAGCTCGGCACCTGGCGTTTCCTCATCAGCGACCGCGACACCACGCAGCCGGTCGGGCCCGCGCTCCAGCGCGTCGAGCATCGCCGCATTGTCGCGGCCATGCGCGCTGCCTTGCACCAGCGCGCCGCGCGCGAAACCGAGCGTGTCGAGCATCGCGAGGTATTTTTCCAGTGGCGCGTCCGGCGGCGTGTAGCTGCGGTCCGCCGCATAGGGGAAACGGTTCGACGGACCGAACACATGCGCGTGCGTGCACCACGCGTTCGCCGGAGGCGCGATCTTCGGCCGGCTCGGCTCGCGCGGCGGCGGACAGGGGGCGTCGGTCACGTCAGTCGGCCTTGATTCCGGCCGCCTGGATGATCGGCCCCCACTTCTCGTGTTCGCTGCGGATGAAATCCGTCAGCGCTGCGGGCGACGAACCGATCGGCGTGGCGCCGAGGCTGATGAGGCGATCCTTCACGCTCGGCATGGTCACGGCTTCGGCGCAGTCCCTGGCGATCCTGTCGCGGATATCGGCGGGCAGACCCGCAGGCGCGAGCATCGCCCACCACACGCCGGTGTCGTAGCCCGGCACACCCGACTCGGCGATCGTCGGCACGTCGGGCAGCACCGCCGAGCGCGTCGCGGTCGTCACGCCGAGCGGCCGCACCGAGCCGGCGCGGATCTGTGCGATCGTCTCCGGGATGTTGTTGAACGTCATCGGAATGTGCCCGCCCATCAGGTCGTTGAGCGATGGCGCGCCGCCCTTGTAGGGCACCGCCGCGAGGTTGATATTGGTGAGCGCCTTGAGCAGCTCGCCGGCGAGATGCGGCGAGGTGCCGTTGCCGGCGTGGCCGTAGGCGAGCTGGCCCGGTCTCTGGCGTGCCGCCGCCAGGATGTCGGCGACCGTTTTGAACGGCGAGTCCATCCGCACCAGCAGCAGGTTCGGCGACGAGGCGATCAGCGAGAGCGGCGTGAAGTCGCTGAACTCGTATGGGAGCTTGGCGTGGAAGTGCGGATTGATCGCGTGGCCGGCCGCGACCAGGATCAGCGTGTAACCATCGGCCGGCGACTTCACCAGGGCCTGCGAGGCGATCACGCCGCCCGCGCCGGGACGGTTGTCAATGATGATCGACTGGCCCCACCGCCTCGAAAGCTCGTCGCCGAGTGTGCGCGCCACGATATCGACCGCGCCGCCGGGCGGAAACGGCACGAGGATGCGTACCGGCGCGGATGGAAAGGTGCCTTGCGCGAACGCCGCAGCGCAGCCAAGCGCGAGAGCCGCAAGCGCGCCGAACAGCCGCAGCCACCGCGTCACGCCGTCCTCCGTCATCGCTCGACGCCCATGCCCGCCGTGAAACGCGCCGTGATCAGCGGCCGACCGCGCCCGGCTGGCATCATTGCTCCCCTGCGGAAACCTCGATGGCGTTCCGCCGGCGGGCAAGTTACACCGCTTGGTAACAAGGCGTCACAAGGAATTTTGGGGGAGTTCTGGTTCATGCCGGACGGCACCAAGCGCGTGTTCTTTGTCAACGGTCCCGCGCACAAGATCTTCACGGAGATCGTCGAGAAGCGCGCCGACATCCGGCTCGACAAGCTCAGGAACGACAGCTCCGATGACGAAGCCACCAAAGTGCTCGCGGGCGCGCACGCCTATCAGATCGGTTCTGCGCGCGACGAACTCGCGAAGAAATATCACGCCGGCCCCGATCTGCTGCGCCGCACGCAGAGCCTGCTGATCGTCTCGACGAACGGGGCGGGCTACGACACCGTCAATCTCAAGGCCTGCACCGAGGCGGGAGTCCTTTGCCTCAACCAGGCCGGCGGCAACAAGGAGGCGGTCGCCGAGCATGCGCTGGCGATGATGCTCAATTTGTCCAAGCGCATCATCGAAACCGATCGCG
>JAXDNZ010000526.1:0-3730 GCA_034669185.1 Hyphomicrobiales bacterium | reverse complement strand
TCGCCTGGCTGCCGCAGGAGACGATCCTGTTCGACCGTGCGCGTCTCTCGCGTTCGATCGCGGTCGATCTCGCCGCGGACGCGCGGCTGATGCTGGCCGAGGCGATCGTGTTCGGCCGCTCCGGCATGGGCGAGACGGTGGAGGAAGGCGCGCTCGCCGACCGCTGGCGCATCCGGCGCGCCGGCAAGCTCATCCATGCCGAGGCCGTGCTGTTCGATGGGGCGATCGCCGCCAAGCTCGCGCAGGCCGCCGTCGCCCAGGGCGGCATCGCGGTCGCGACGGTGCTGATGGTGCCGGGCGACGATGCCACCGTCGCGGCGATCCGCGCCCTGCAGGATCGCTTCGCGGGCGACGTCGGCGTGTCCGCGTGGAACGGCCTCGCCGCCGCGCGCCTGTGCGCCATCGACGGCGCCGCGTTACGCCACGACCTCACGCATGTTATGACGGCGGTGCGCGGCTCGCTGCCACGCATCTGGACCAATTGACGGAACACGCTCGATGAATCTGACGCCGCGCGAGAAGGACAAGCTTCTGATTTCGATGGCCGCCATGGTGGCGCGGCGGCGGCTCGAGCGCGGCGTCAAGCTCAACCATCCGGAGTCGGTCGCACTGATCACCGATTTCATTCTGGAGGGCGCGCGCGACGGCAAATCGGTCGCCGAACTGATGCAGGCCGGCGCGCATGTGCTGACGCGCGCGCAGGTGATGGAGGGCATTCCCGAAATGATTCACGACATCCAGGTCGAGGCGACGTTCCCGGATGGGACGAAGCTGGTCACGGTGCATGATCCGATACGGTGATCTTTCTTTCTTCCCTCTCCCCTTGAGGGAGAGGGTGCCGAGGGCGCAGCCCGAGGCGGGTGAGGGGTCTCTTCCGCGATTGAGCGAAGTCAAGCGACCCCTCACCCGGCTCGCTTCGCTCGCCACCCTCTCCCACAAGGGGAGAGGGTAACGGAGCTTGTGCCATGATCCCCGGCGAGATGTTCATCAAGGACGGCGAGATCGAGCTCAACGCCGGCCGCAAGACCGTGACGTTGAGCGTGACCAATACCGGCGACCGGCCGATTCAGGTCGGCTCGCACTATCATTTCTTCGAAACCAATCCGGCGCTGAAGTTCGACCGGAAGAAGGCGCGCGGCACGCGGCTCGACATCGCAGCCGGCACGGCGGTGCGCTTCGAGCCGGGGCAGACGCGCGAGGTGACGCTGGTCGCGCTCGCCGGCAAGCGCACCGTCTATGGCTTCCGCGGCGACGTGATGGGGAAACTGTGATGCAGACCTATACCGGCGGCTGCCAGTGCGGAAAAATCCGCTACGAGGTTTCACTCGACCTCGGCGAGGTGATCGCCTGCAATTGCTCGCGTTGCGGACGGCTCGGCTCGCTGCTCGCCTTCACGCCGGCGGAGAACTTCAAGCTCCTTTCCGGCGAAGGCGCGATGACCGAATACCAGTTCAACAAGCACGTCATCCATCACCTGTTCTGCGCGACCTGCGGCATCCAGTCGTTCGCGCGCGGCAAGCGCGCGGGCGCCGAGATGGTGGCCGTCAATGCGCGTTGCCTCGACGGCGTCGAGCCCGAAAGTCTGAAGGTGAAGCACGTCGACGGACGGAAATTCTAGAGCGGCGAGATCCGGGCGGAATGGCGCAGGAGTGGACCAGCATCGAAGTCGGCCTCGTGCTCCAGGGCGGCGGCGCGCTCGGCGCCTATGAGTGGGGCGCGATCGAGGCGCTGTTCGAAGTCATGGCGCAGGCCGCCGAAAGCGGCGCGCCGGTCACCTTGCGGGCCGTGACCGGTGCGTCCATCGGCGCGATCAATGCCGCGTGCGTGGTCGGCGCGGCCGATCGGGACGACGGACTCATGCGGCTCGGCGCCCTATGGAATGAGTTGATCCTGGAGACGCCGCTGTTCTGGCCGCCACAGGCGGCTCGTGATCTGTCGCTCTACGGTCTGCCGAGCTTTTATGCGCCGCGCCCGGATCTGCTGACGCTTCCGAGCTGGACCTATGTCTACGACACGCATCCCCTCATCGACACGCTCAAGAAGCACATCGATTTCGCCGCGCTGAACGTGAGCGAGACCGCCTTCGTCATCACGGCCGTGGACGTCGAGACCGGAAAATTGAAGCGTTTTGCCAATCAGCAGGTCGGCAAGACCAGCCCCGTCACGATCGCGGCGGAGCATGTGCTGGCGAGCGGCAGCCTGCCGCCGCAATTCCCCTGGACCGACATCTCGGGTGAGACGGGCCTGATGCACTGTTGGGATGGCGGCATCGTCGATAACACGCCGCTGGGCGACGCGATCGACGCGTTCTCGCCCGACAAGAACGTTTACCGGCTGCTCGTGGTGATGAACCTGTTCCCCGATGCGGCGCGCCTGCCGGAGTCGCTGCCGGAGGTCACCGAACGCGTCGATCAGCTTCGCTTCGGCAATCGGATGCATCAGGATGCCGAGATGGCGGAGCGCATCAACACGCTGGCCTCCACGGTCGACGAGCTTGCGAGCCTGGTCCCTGTCGAACTGCCGGAGAAGCTGGCGAAAAAGGTCGAACGCGCGCGCAGTTACAAGCTGGTGAAGCCGATCGAGATCGCGCTGCTGCCGGATCAATCGGACCCGGACGAGGATTACGGCTTTCGCGATTTCTCGCGCGCTGGCGTCGAACGGCGACGGAAGAAAGGGCACGCGATCGCGCTTGCGGCGCTGAGCGGCGCGTTCGAGGCGCTGCCGAACTTGACGGTAGGAAGCTGATCGATGCCGGGCGACATCAGACATCCCGGAATCATGACGGGCGGACTTGCGTCCGCCCGTCACGTTCTCAGCGCTGCTACCGCTGCTGGGAACCAGGATCAAACCGGTCACATGGTGCGATGCCCGGTAGCGGCCTCCGCACCCAGACCAATCTGGTCTTGGGAATCCTCACATCCGGCGAACCGAACACGAGCATCTGGCAATCAGGATAACGCGCGAGCGGCGCGACGCAATCGAAACCGCGTAACCCACAGGCCCGGTGGATAAGACTGGGGACGAATTGAGACAGGGACCGCCATGGCAGTGAAGATGAAGCGCGCCGTCTATGCCGACATGTTCGGCCCGACGGTCGGCGACCGCATGCGGCTTGCCGACACTGACCTCATCATCGAGGTGGAGAAGGATTTCACCATCTACGGCGAGGAGGTGAAGTTCGGCGGCGGCAAGGTGATCCGCGACGGCATGGGCCAGTCGCAGATCACGAACCGGCAGGGCGCAGTCGACACCGTCATCACCAATGCGCTGATCCTCGATCACTGGGGAATCGTGAAGGCTGACGTTGGGCTGAAGGACGGCCGCATCGCCGGCATCGGCAAGGCCGGCAACCCGGACATACAGCCTGGCGTCACGATGGCCATCGGCGGCGCCACCGAGATCATCGCCGGCGAAGGCATGATCGTCACCGCCGGCGGGGTCGATACCCACATCCACTTCATCTGCCCGCAGCAGATCGAGGAAGCCCTGATGAGCGGCGTGACCACCATGATCGGCGGCGGCACCGGCCCGGCGGTCGGCACCGCCGCCACCACCTGCACGCCTGGCCCATGGCACCTGCATTCGATGCTGGGCGCGGCCGACGCCTTCCCGATGAATCTCGGCTTTCTCGGCAAAGGCAACGTCAGTTTGCCGACCCCGCTGGAAGAACAGGTGCGCGCCGGCGCGATCGGCCTGAAGCTGCACGAGGACTGGGGCACGACCCCGGCCG
>JAXDNZ010000525.1:0-4032 GCA_034669185.1 Hyphomicrobiales bacterium | reverse complement strand
GCCGTAGATCGTGTCGAGCGATTTCGGGAAGCTTGAGGTGAGCCGCCACTTGGTCTCGGGCATCGATTGCGCAATGGCGGGCGCGGCGACGGCCGTCGCGGCAGCTCCGACCCCTGCGGCTTGCAGGAATTGACGACGCTTCATGCGAATATCTCCCGGAAGGGGTTTGTCGTTGACGGCGTTTGCCGTGGCGCTCGGCTAGCACAGTTCCGCATCGGAATCCCGACAAATTGCGGCAAAACGAGCGTGACGGCGCGTTACGCCTCGATCACGATCTTAGGCGCCGCCCTATCCGCCCCGCGACCCTTGAGCTGATCCCGCACGCGGGCCGCGATCTCGCGATAGACCTTCGCATGCGGGCCGTCGGGATCGGCGACCACGATCGGGCGGCCGGCGTCCGAGGTCTCGCGGATCGCCATGTCGAGCGGCACCTCGCCGAGGAACGGCACGCCCATCTTGTCCGCTTCGCGTTGCGCGCCACCGTGGCTGAAGATGTCGTGGCGCTCGCCGCATTTCGGGCAGACGAAATAGCTCATGTTCTCGACCACCCCGAGCACCGGCACATTGACGCGCTTGAACATCTCCACGCCGCGTCGCGCGTCGATCAGCGCGAGATCCTGCGGGGTCGAGACGATGATGGCGCCGGCGAGCGGCACCTGCTGCGCCATGGTGAGCTGCGCGTCGCCGGTGCCGGGCGGCATGTCGACCACCATGATGTCGAGCGTGCCCCATTCGACATCGCGCAGCATCTGCGTCAGCGCCGACATCACCATCGGTCCGCGCCAGATCATCGGCGTCTCTTCGGCAACGAGGAAGCCGATCGACATCACGGTCAGGCCGTAGCCCTGCATGGGCCTGAGCCGGTTGCCGCCGAGCGTTTCGGGCTTGCCGCGGATGCCGAGCAGCTTCGGCACCGACGGTCCATAGATATCGGCGTCGAGCACGCCGACCTTCAGGCCGAGATCGCGCAGGCCCAGCGCGAGGTTGATCGCGGTGGTCGACTTGCCGACGCCGCCCTTGCCGGATGCCACCGCGACGATCGCCGCGACGCCCGGCGGGCCCTGCACCGGCCGCTCGCCGCGCGGCGCGTGCGTGTGACCACGGCCTTGCGGCTGCGCCGGAGGCGGTGCGGCGCGGCCTTGTGCCGCCGCTCGCTCGCCGGTCAGCGCGACCATTGCGGAGGTGACGCCGGGCACCGCGCGCACGGCGGTCTCGGCGGCCTTGCGCACGCCCTCCCAGGCCTGCACGACATTGGCCTCGACGGTGATCGAGAAGAACACTTTGCCGTCGCTGACCACCACGTCGGAGAGCTTGCCGCTCGCCGGTAGCGGTGCGCCGTCCGGGCTCTTCACGGCAGCGAGCGCCGCGAGCACTTGTTCTTTGGTCGCCGCCATCAGTTTCTCTCCTGCTATGCAAAACGCATAGCCGCGGACCGTAGATAGGCCGCCGTCGAGCGCGGCGCAAACGGCCTGATTGGCGGTTGACGGCGCACTGTCACCTCGCGCAAACACGGGTCAACCGACAGGGAGAAAAACGATGGCGAAGGTGGCGTTTCTGGGTCTCGGCGTGATGGGTTACCCGATGGCCGGGCACCTCAGAACCAAGGGCGGCCACGAGGTCACGGTGTACAACCGCACCGCCGCCAAGGCGCAAGCGTGGGCCAAGGAATTCGGCGGTCGCGCCGCGAAAACGCCGGAGGAGGCCGCCACCGGCCAGGACTTCGTCATGATGTGCGTCGGCAACGACCATGACGTGCGCACGGTTGCGGGCGCCGCCTTCCCGAAAATGGGCAAGAACACGGTATTCGTCGATCACACGACCGCGTCGGCGGAAGTCGCGCGCGAGCTTTACGAGAGCGCGAAGAAAGGCGGCTTCCACTTCGTCGACGCGCCGGTATCAGGCGGCGAGGCCGGCGCCAAGAACGGCGTGCTCACCGTGATGTGCGGCGGAGACGCCGAGCCCTACGGTCGCGCCGAGCCTGTGATCGCCGCGTATGCGCGCATGTGCAAGTTGCTTGGGCCCGCCGGTGCCGGCCAGCTCACCAAGATGGTCAACCAGATCTGCATCGCAGGGCTCGTGGAGGGGCTTGCCGAGGGCATCCACTTCGCCAAGAAGGCCGGGCTCGACGTCGAGGCGGTGATCGAGACGATCTCCAAGGGCGCCGCGCAGTCCTGGCAGATGGAGAACCGCTACAAGACCATGAATGCCGGCTAGTACGACTTCGGCTTCGCGGTGAACTGGATGCGCAAGGATCTTTCGATCTGTCTCGCCGAAGCGCGGCGCTCGGGCGCGCACCTGCCGGTCGCGGCGCTGGTCGATCAGTTCTACTCCGAAGTGCAGAAGATGGGCGGCGGGCGCTGGGACACGTCGAGCCTGATGGCGCGCTTGGAGCGGTAGGCGCGGCGCGCCGACGCGCAAGGTTGGGGCCGTTCGGCCGCAACCTGTTGGCGGCGACACGAATCGACCGAAGACGTGCTAGGATTTGCGCCGTCGCTAAAAAATCGAACGATGGAGGATCGTGATGGCCAAAGGACAGGCGCGTAGCAACAAAGAAAAGAAGAAGCCGAAAGCCGACAAGAACAAGAAACAGAAGGGCGCGGCCACGGCCGGCGGCCAAGGCAAGCCCACGTTCGGCAAGTAGCCGAGCGCGAAGCCTCACCGCCCCTTGTATTTCGGCGCGCGTTTTTCGCGGAAGGCGGCCACACCTTCGGTCGCGTCTTCGCTGGCACCGGCCTTGCGCTGCAGATCGGCCTCGAGCTGGAGCTGGGTGGCAAGGTCGTTCCGCTCGCTGACGCGCGCGGCTTGCTTGATCAACCGATAGGTCATCGCGGGGCCCGCCGCGAAGCGCTTCGCCATCGCGGCGACTTCGCCGGCGAACGCCGCGTCGTCGAACACCTTGTAGACCAGCCCCATGCGCTGCAGTTCGTCGGCCGGAATCTGATCCGCGGTGAGCATCAGCGCGAGCGCGCGTTTGGCTCCGATGATGCGCGGCAATGACCAGGTGCCGCCCGCGTCGGGCACGAGCGCGATCTTGGCGAAAGCCTGCTGCAGATAGGCCGAGCGCGCCGCGATCAAGATGTCGCAGGCAAGCGCGATATTGGCGGAGGCACCGACGGTCGGGCCGTTGAGCGCTGCGATCGTCACCTTGGGAAACGCGTAGAGCCGCTCGACCAGCGGGTTGTAGTCGCGCTCGAGCCGGGCGCCGAAGTCGAATGCGCCGTCCGGGCCGCGAAGCCGCTCTTCGGTGAGGTCCTGCCCGGCCGAGAAGGCCCGGCCCTCCCCGGTCAGCACCACGCAGCGAACCGCGTCATCACGTTCGGCGCGGTCGAGCGCCTCGCGCAGCTCGGCGTGCATGGCGCTGGTGAAGGCGTTCAGCCTGTCGGGACGGGCAAGCACGACCGTCAAAACGCCCTCACCCTGCCTCACGCGGATCGCGGTGTTCGCCATGAGCCTCCTCCCCATTGGCCGAGGAGGCTATCACGTCACTTGCACTGCGGCTGGCCGTTCACCACCACGCACTTCTTCTGCGGTCCCGGCGGCGGGGCACCCCTGCCCTGGGGAGGCGGGCCCGGAGGCGGTGGTGGCGGTGCGCTCACCCTTGGCGGTGGTGGAGGCGGCGGAGGCGGCGGCGCGCTCACCCTTGGTGGCGGAGGCGCGGTGACGACCGGTTTCGGCGGTGGCGCGACCTGCCTCAACTGTTGAGGCGGTGGCGGTGGCGGCGCACCTCTCACCGCCGGCGGGTTCGGAGCGTTGACAATGGCCGGCGCCTTCTGGGGGCCCCTCGGACCCGGCGGCGGCGTGGTGATCGTTGTGGTGTTGGTCGGTCCCTTCTTGAGGAACTGCTGCTGCGCGCCGGCCGGTGGCGTCGGTCCGGGCGTTACCTGCCTCTGGATATTGCGCGGGGCCGCGCCGCGGATCACCGGCGCGCCCGGAGGCGGACCGGGCGGCGGCTGGTTCACAATCACCGGCGTCCTCTTCTGGAACTGCGGCGGGACACCGCCCGGAGCGACGACGCCCCGCGGAGGGCCGGGC
>JAXDNZ010000524.1:0-2512 GCA_034669185.1 Hyphomicrobiales bacterium | reverse complement strand
GAAGCCGCAGAAAGTGCGTCTTCCCAAGCCATTGATCACAAAGGCTTGATTTTCGGCTCGCAAGCCCTGATATCCGGCATGCGCCGAACACCACGGAACTCGTGATGACAGACACCGATGCCCGCGCGGATGATGCCGCGCCCGGCGAGCCGCAATCCCAGACTCCGCCCGAGGCCGCGCCGGCCGATCCGACGGCCGTGCTGGCCAAAGAGGCGGCGGACCTGAAGGACCGGCTGCTGCGCACCCTGGCCGAGATGGAGAACCTGCGCCGCCGCACCGAGCGCGAGGTGGCGGATGCGCGCACCTACGGCATCACGGCGTTCGCGCGCGACATCCTGGCGGTCGCCGACAACATGGAACGCGCATTGAAAGCGCTCGATGCCGGGATCCGCGACAAGGCGGACGCGGGCGTGAAGGCGCTGCTCGACGGCGTCGAGCTGACCGAGCGCGAGCTTCTGAAAGCGATGGAGAAACACGGCATCGCCAAAATCGAGCCGGAGGGTCAGAAGTTCGACCCGAATCTGCATCAGGCGATGTTCGAGGTGCCCGATCCTTCGGTGCCGGCCGGTACGGTCGTGCGGATCGTGCAGCCGGGCTACACGATCGGCGGGCGCGTGCTGCGGCCGGCGCTTGTTGCCATTGCCAAAGGCGGCCCGAAGGCGGCGTCGGGCGAGGCGCCGGCGAACGACAACGCCGATTCGGCCTAAGGCGGTTCAGCGCGCTTCAATGCCGTCGCGGATCGCCCGCAAGCGCGGAAACACGTCGGCCCAGACGTCGCGGCGCGCGATTGCGAACATCTGCAGATAGGTGCCGCCTCCAAAGCGCAGCCACTGCACCGTCGTGACCTCGGTGCCGGATGTCTGATCCTTCGCTTCCGCCAGGATTTCGTAGCCCGCCTGATTGCCGATGCGCAGCGGTTCGGCACGCAGGATCCTGACCTCCTTGATGCCGGGGATCGACGAGAACGCGCGGCGCGCGAATGTGTCGCGCTCTTCCGGCTTCGGGGTTTCTCCGGGCGCGAGCCCGATCAGCACGAAGGGCTGCGCCACCGCCGCGACCGTATCCTCGGGCCCGTCGGTCAGCAGCGCGGTGCCGTCGGGACCGCCGCGGATCAGCCGAAAGCCGGCGAGTTCGCCGATCCGGTAGGGCAGCGCCGAAAGCTTCTCGGTATCGGGTACGGCGGCGCGCGCAACGACAGTCTTGAGCGCTGCGCGCAGGTCCGGTTCGGAGACTGCGGCACGCGCTTCCTCGGCGATCTGCACCGACACGACCGCCGTAACGCCGGGCAGCGGGACCGCGAGGACAAGTTCGCGCCGCTTGAGGTTGCCAGTGAGGTGCTGGCCGGCGAGCAGGAAGCCGCGCGCGCCTTGTATCTCGATCGGCTCGCGCGTCTCGACCGTCATGCCGCGGGTTTTCAGCGCCTCGTCGGTGAAGCTCTTTTCGACTTCCGCAAAAGCTTCGGCCGGCAGCTCGAGCAGCACGATCGCGGCGGGCGCCTGTGTGTTCTCGAAACCCGGGAATTTGGTGCTCGGCACGAAGCCCGGCGGCGGCGTGAGCCCGATGCGGGAATTGGGCGGGAAGACCGGATCCGCGGCGTGTGCGAGCCCGCCCGCAAGCGTGGCGACACAGGCCGCAAGCGCAATCCCGAAAACGGCGTGGCGCATGATCAAAGGTTCCCTGCAAGCCGCCGGCGCGCCGCACAGTGCTGCCGACATGGGGCGGCAATGCGGCCATAGGAGCGCAATCCGGAGAAGCGGAAACCGGTTCGCCGCAAGATTACGCGACCAATCCAAGAATCTACGGCGGTGTAACACGCCGTAACGTCAGATTGATCCGCCCGCCTTCGGGCAGGAGGGTCGAGGTGCCGGGCATGATCCGGTCGACGCCATGGTAGGCGAGCCGGCCCGCGCCGCCGAGCACGACCGCGTCGCCCGAGGCCAGCCGAACGGATTGGGTCGGGTCGCTTCGCTTGGTCCCGCCGATCCGAAATAGCGCGGTATCTCCGAGAGATAGCGAGACCACGGGTGCCGCAAAATCGTGCTCGTCCTTGTCCTGATGCAGGCCCATGCGGGCCGTCGGCGCGTAGACGTTGATCAGACAGGCCTCGGGTGGATGCCGATAGCCGGAGAGTTCCTTCCATGCCTTGAGGAAAATCTCCGGCATCGGCGGCCACGGCGCGCCGCTCTCCGGATGGACCGGCTGATAGCGATAGCCGCGTTCCGCGTCGGTGACCCAGCCGAGCGGTCCGCAATTGGTCATCATGACCGACATCGGTTTGCCGCTGCGCGGCATGCGCGGCACGTACAAGGGCGCAGCCGCAATGACGGCGCGGATCGCTGCCAGCAACGCGTCCTGCGCGGCGCGATCGAGATGGCCGGGCACGAGGGTGATGCCGGGTGCGAGGGTAAGCGTGGACATGCCGCGACAGATAAGACGGGCCGGCGGCGCGTCCACCTGATTTCCGCGCTCGTTCGGTCGCACTCACGGCTCCTGTGCGAGCGTCAGGAACATG
>JAXDNZ010000523.1:0-2829 GCA_034669185.1 Hyphomicrobiales bacterium | reverse complement strand
CCGGCGGCGATAAGCGCGGCAAGCAGTCGGCTGCACTCTTGATCTACGGCGAGGAGGAATG
Organism: Hyphomicrobiales bacterium; assembly: GCA_034669185.1. GTDB lineage: Bacteria > Pseudomonadota > Alphaproteobacteria > Rhizobiales > Xanthobacteraceae > PALSA-894. The sequence continues at coordinate 2,768 of JAXDNZ010000523.1, read as the reverse complement.
GCCCGACCTCGACTTGCGCGTCGACGACCACGCCGATCCGCTTGCCGAACTCGCGCGGCTCGAAGCGGTGAGCCGGGAGCGTTGGGTGCATTTCGCGAAATTCCTGCCGAGCAGCCGCAATCCTTCCGGCGAACTCGACCGCGCAAAGATCGATGCCGGTATCGCGGCGGCGCTCGCGGCCGAGCCCAAGTGACCGCGCCGCTGCTTTCCATTGAAAACCTGCGTGTCGTGTTCCACGGCGACCGCGGACGGCGCACTGTCGCGGTCGATGGCGTGAGCCTGACCCTCGCGCGCGGGCAGACGCTCGGCATCGTCGGTGAGTCCGGCAGCGGCAAGAGCGTGACCTCGCTCGCCGTCATGGGTCTGCTCCCCAAGGAGTCGGCCGAAGTCTCCGGCGCCGTCATCTTCGACGGCATTCCGCTGCTCGAACTCGGCGACCGGCCCTTGCGCGACCTACGCGGCGATCGCCTCGCGATGATCTTCCAGGAGCCGATGACCTCGCTCAATCCGAGCTACACCATCGGCGAGCAGATCATCGAGGTGCTGGTGCGCCATCGCGGCCTCCCGGAAAGAAGCGCGCGCGAACGCGCCATCGCGCTGTTGCGCCGCGCCGGCATCCCGTCGCCCGAGCAGCGCATCGATGATTATCCGCACAGGCTCTCCGGCGGGATGCGCCAGCGCGCCATGATCGCGATCGCGCTGTCCTGCGATCCGGAACTGCTCATCGCCGACGAGCCGACCACCGCGCTCGACGTGACGATCCAGGCGCAGATCCTCGATCTGATGCGCGAGTTGAAGCGCACCAGCGACGCTGCGATCATCCTGATCACGCACGATCTCGGTGTGGTCGCCGAAGTGTGCGACGAGGTCGCCGTGATGTATGCGGGCGAGATCGTCGAGCGAGCGCCGGCCGATGCGCTGTTCGACGCGCCGGAGCATCCCTACACGGTCGGGCTGATGGCCTCGATCCCGCGCCTCGATCGGCGCGCCGAACGCCTTGCCGCGATCGACGGCGTGCTGCCCGACATGACGGCACCGCCGGTCGGCTGCCGCTTTGCGGCGCGCTGCCCGTTCGTGATCGAGCAATGCACAGCGCAGCCGCCGCCGGTCATCGAACTCGGCGGCGGCCGTTGGTCGCGCTGCTTGCGTGCGCCGCTAGAGCGGTTGGTGTCGCAGACGGATCAGAAATCGCACTCGGTGATCACGCAGGTGTAGTTGCGCGGCGTGCGGATCGCGCATTCGGCGAGCGCGCGGCGGCGGGCATAGCCGGGACTATCGGGATGCGATCCCCAGCCGTACGATCCGTTGGCGCTGCGCGCAACGCACCTGTAGGCCAACGCGTCGGTCGCCAAGAGCGACATGGTCACGATTGCGAAAACGAAAGACGCCAGGATTTTCATTGCGGAAGCCCCTTGGAGATTTGGTGGTTCTGACGGCGCAAACTATGCATGATTCAACCGGCCTGACCACGCAGAATAGAAGTTGCACGGAGCCGGCATGAGCGCGCTCGTCGAAGTCGAAGGTCTGGTGAAGCACTTCGTCGCGCGCCGCTCGGTGTTCGGGCGGCCGATCGCGACCGTGAAGGCGGTCGACGGCGTGAGCTTCGCGGTCCAGTCCGGCAAGACCCTGGCGCTGGTCGGCGAGTCCGGCTCGGGCAAGTCGACCGTCGGACGGCTGGTGCTGCGCCTGATCGATCCGACCTCGGGCCGCGTGAGCTTCGAAGGCCGCGACATCACGGCGCTCGACGAGGCGGCCACGCGCGCCTTCCGGCGAGATGCGCAGCTCGTGTTTCAGGATCCGTACGCCTCGCTCAATCCGCGCATGACGGTCGCCGAGATGCTGGCCGAGCCGCTTGCGCTGCACGCGATCGTGCCAGCCGCGCGGCGTCGCGCGCGCGTCGCGGAGCTGCTCGAAATGGTCGGGCTCGAGCCGCGCTTCGCGCCGCGTTATCCGCATGAGTTTTCCGGCGGGCAGCGCCAGCGCCTCGTGATCGCGCGCGCGCTAGCGGTCGAGCCGAAACTGATCGTCTGCGACGAGCCGGTGTCGGCGCTTGACGTGTCGATCCGTTCGCAGGTCCTCAACCTGTTGCGCGACCTGCAGCGCCGGCTCGGTCTCGCCTACATCTTCATCTCGCACGACCTCGCGGTGGTGAAACACATCGCCGACCGCGTCGCCGTGATGTATCTCGGCCGCATCGTCGAGAGTGCGCCGACCGACGAGCTGTTCTCAGTCCCGCGTCATCCCTACACGCAGGCACTGCTCTCCGCGATCCCGCTGCCGCGCGCGCGTGCGCGCCGCGACCGCACCATCCTGCCGGGCGACGTACCGAGCGCGATCGATCCCCCGTCCGGGTGCCACCTGCACCTGCGCTGCCCGCATGCAATCGAGCGCTGCCGGGTCGAGCGCCCGTCATTGGTCGATAGCGGCGACCACGCGACCGCGTGCCACAGGTGGCCGGAGCTTCCCGCGCCCGCCGTACTGCCGCCCGACGGTGGCCGCTCGGCGGTTCTCGACCGGCTGATCGAGGCTTTTGCCCGCCCGACGGACGTGCGGGCCGGGGCCGGTGTTGGTACAGTTGAGCCAATTGAAGAGGGGAGAGCGTAAATGAAAAACATGCGTCTCGCGGCGGCTGCCGCGCTTGTCGTTCTCAATTGTGGAGCCGCTGCCGCCCAGAGCACGCTGCGGATCGGTCTCGCGGAGGATCCCGACATTCTCGACCCGTCGCTTGCGCGTACCTATGTGGGGCGCATCGTGTTCGCGTCGATCTG
>JAXDNZ010000522.1:0-3866 GCA_034669185.1 Hyphomicrobiales bacterium | reverse complement strand
AGCATCCGCGACGGCCAAATCGCGCTCGGCTCGCTCCACACGCCGGGCCTGGGTGCCGGCGCGATGCCGGATTTTGGATCGATGAACGAGAGCCCTATCCCCCGCGCCCTCCCGCAAGCGGGAGAGGAAGCCACTCCCCGCGTGATGCAAAAACGAGGCTGACACATGCGAACCGAGGGCCTCTCGATCAATCTCGCGACCGTGCGCCAGCAATTTGGCCTCAAGGACGGCGTCGAAGCGTGCCTCAAGCACGGCATCACGGCGATTGCGCCGTGGCGCGACCATATTCAGGCGACGGGCCTCGAGGAGGCTGCGCGCATCATCAGATCCAATGGCCTGAAGGTCACCGGCTATTGCCGCGGCGGTCTGTTTCCTGCCGCCGATGCCGCCGGCCGTCAGGCCGCAATCGACGACAACAAGACGATGATCGACGAGGCAGCCACGATTGGCGCCGATTGCCTGGTGATGATCGGCGGCGGGTTGCCGCAAGGCTCGCGCGATCTTCCCGGTGCCAGACAAATGTTCGCCGACGGACTGGCGGCGGTGCTGCCGCATGCGCGCGCCGCAAAAGTGCCGCTCGCAGTCGAGCCGTTGCATCCGATGACCGCGGCCGACCGCGGCTGCATCTCGACCCTGGCGCAGGCGCTCGATCTCTGCGACGCGCTTGGAAAGGGCGTCGGCGTCGCGATCGACGTTTATCACGTGTGGTGGGACCCGGACCTCGCCAGACAGATCGAACGCGCGAGATCGCGCATCCTCGCGCATCACATCTGCGACTGGCTGGTGCCGACGAAAGACCTGCTGCTCGATCGCGGCATGATGGGCGACGGTGTGATCGACCTGCCGGCAATCCGTCGCATGATCGAGGGCGCGGGCTTCCGCGGCCATCAGGAAGTCGAGATCTTCTCGGCGCAGAACTGGTGGAAGCGCGACGGCGACGAGCTGTTGCGCACCTGCGTCGAGCGCTACAACACCGTGTGCTGAAAACTCGATCGTCATCCCGGAAGCCGCGAAGCGGCTATCCGGGATCCATAAACACAGATCTCGTCGATGGGGTTGGGGTCATGGATCCCGGGTCTCGCTGCGCTCGCCCGGGATGATCGCCGGAGGTTATTCCGCCGGCTCCGCCGGATCGGCGTCTTCGCCGCCCTTCGGGATCATCTGGCTTACCAGCCAGCCGAGCAGCACGGCGCCGATCGCGCCCGCCGCAAGTCCGCGATTTTTTCCCACCATGCGCGCGGCCTGCAGCCCGAGCGAAAGCGTCGAAGGATTGAGCCACTGCGTGGTGCGCGCCTTGGCGGCAGCGGCCGCGATACGCGCTTCTTCGCGGCGCTGGATGCTCATCAGGATCAGCAGTGGAATGATCGCGATGATGACGAAGCCGGCCGCGATGATGAGGCATGCCCAGATCGTGCCGAAGAGCCCGCTCAGCCAGGAGAACAGCGCCGCTAGCCCGAAGGCGAGCGCAACGGCGCCCGCGATGCCGGCGATGGCGTAACAGCCAGCCTGTGCGACCGCCATGCGGTACTTGGCCCGCCACGGAGCCAAGAGGTTTTCAAGCACCAATGCCCCCGATCGCCGCGGTCAGCGCCGCCACGCGGCGCCGAGCAGGAAGCCGAGACCGGCGACGATCGCGAGCGTCGCGTAAGGGCGGCGCTTCAAGGAATCATCGATCGCGTCGCCGAATGTGTCGGCCACGTCGCGAAACGCGTCGACGGTCTCGCGGCCCTTGTCCTGCATGTCGGACAGCGCGCTGTCGGCGGTCGCCTTGGCGCGGCGCACCTGCGTCTTCACTTGAGCCATTGCTTCGTCCTTTGTCTGATCGACGAGGTCCGCCATCTGCCGCGTGAGGTCGGTGATGTCGTCGCGAATGACGCGCATCTGGACCTCGATGTCGGATGGCGTCACACCGTTTCCGGGTTTCCCCGCCGATGAACTGGCTGCCGCCATGAACGTGGTCCCTGCAGTCCGCAGCGCCAACGCGCCCATGGTGAAAAAGTTCCATTTCGCCCAAGGACGCGATTTCTAGTGATTTCAGAACGTCTTAGCCTGGCAGAGTCGACTCGTCCTGCGGCAGCACATGGCCGAGCACCACGAACGAGACGATCAGCAACGGGACGGCCAGGAACGCCCCGATCGGTCCCCACAGCCAAGTCCAGAAGGCGAGCCCCAGGAAAACAATGAATGGGTTGAGCGTGAGGCGCCGCCCGACCACGTTCGGCGTGATTATATGGCCTTCGAGCGTCGCGATGGCGACAAACAACGCGGGCGCGAGCAGCCCCTGGCCGAGCGATGGCTGCGACACAAGACCGACGCCCAACAGCACCAATGCGACGATCGCGGGCCCGATGTACGCCACATAGTTCAGCGCGAAGGCGAGCAGACCGAAGGTGATCGGATTGGGAAAACCGATCATCGCCAGCATGACCGTGGTGACCGCACCGAGGCCGAGATTGATCACCGACATGGTCGCGAGGTAGCGCACGAGATTTTCCTCGATATCGTTCCAGATGCGCAGCATGCGCAGCCGTGCTTCGCGCGTGACGAAGTAGACCACGAGCTTCTGGCGCAGCCGCAAGCTGGTGACGAGGAAGAACAACAGCGTGCCAAAGAAGACCACGAACTGGCTGATTGCCGGCGTGATGACGCCCAACGCCGCGCCGAGAACTTCCGTCGCCGGAGCCTCGACCGCGATCGACGTCGTTCCGGTGGTCTTGGAGATCGCGTTCTTGATGTCGTGCAAGACCGAGAGCGGATAATCGAACACCCGCAACTTCTCCGCCATGACGGCGCCAACCTCTGGCGCACGCTGGATCCATTCGCCCAAAGGCGCGGCAAAGAAGGTGATCAGCAAGCCGAACGCCGCCACCAGCAACATGACGACGATGACGGCCGAGATGACGGCGGGAACGTGGAAACGCGTACCGAACTTCACCGCAGGGCTCAGCGTCACGCCCACGATCACGCCCGCGACGACGGGTACCAGGATCGAGCGGCCGAAATAGAGTCCCGCGACCACAGCGAGCGCGCCCATGCCGAGCGTCGCGATCAGTGCGGAAAGCCGCCATAACGTCGGAATGTCGCGCAACGGCTCCGCGTCCGTGAGGATAAGCCCTCCCGGCTCCGGACGCCCGCCCGACGTGGGGGGACTCACGCGCTCGTTCATCTGGTCGGCGTCCCGATTGCGAACAGGTCATAACGCGAAGCCGGGAGGAATGGTTGCAGGTCAGACCGGTGGCACGGCCCCGGGCCCCGTGTATCAATGCGACCAAAGCGACCGAGAGCACGGATGCTGAAACGGCTGCTCATTGGGCTTCTCTTGCTCGCCGCCGCGTTTGCGACCGTCGTCTGGCTGCAGCCCGACGATTATCGCCTGACGCGCTCGACCACGATCGCGGCGCCCGCCGCGGCGATCTTCCCGCACGTGAACGACCTGCGGCGGTGGGACCAGTGGTCGCCTTGGGCCAAGGCCGATCCGAACGCCAAGGTCACCTTCGCCGGCGCGCCGGCGGGCCTAGGCGCGGTGTTCTCATGGGACGGCAATGACAAGATCGGCGCAGGCACGATGACCATCACCGACAGCCGCCCGAACGACCTGATCCGCATCAAGACCGATTTCGTGAAACCGTTCAGCGGCACGAGCTTCATCGAGTTCGTCTTCGCGCAGACCGGCGATCAGACCAACGTGATCTGGACCATGACCGGCACGCACAGCTTCATCGGCAAGGCGATGTGCCTCGTGACGAGCATGGAGACGATGCTGGGTCTGGATTTCGAGAAGGGGCTGGCGCAGTTGAGGCGCGCGGTAGAGACAGGGAAGTAAAGCAGCGGGTCGGTGCCACGCTCCCCTGGAGGGGAGGGTGGCG
>JAXDNZ010000521.1:0-3002 GCA_034669185.1 Hyphomicrobiales bacterium | reverse complement strand
CGCACCGCGAGATGCATGCGGCGACGCTGACGAACCGTTCAGACCGGGGCGGCCTGGCTGGGAGGCGGATCAGGCGCTCAACTGAACGGCGTATGCGGTGTCGAAAAAGCTGGTGAGCGACGCGATCTTGCCGTCGCGCACCTCGATCAGGTCGAGCACATCGGTCTCGCCGAGCTTGCCGTTCTTTGCCCGGAACCTGCCGCGCCAATGCACGGCGGCGCGCGGAGGATCGATGATCCGGCAGTGTTGCTCGAAGCCGACCACCTCGAAGGCCTCGAACATGCCCTTGAGGGCCTCGGCCCGCGCGGCGCCGTCTTTGGCGGCCGGCATGCCGTTCGCCGCGAAATGACCGTCATCCGCGAACAAGGCAGCGGCAGCCTTGGCATCGTGCGCCCGCCGCGCCGCATAGGCCTTGTCGAGAACGGCTTCGATCGCCTGGCGCGTGTCCATGGTATCCCCTTCGCGGCTATGCAACCTGAGGGCATCATGGGCCCGCGCGGCCGTCAACGCAAAAAGGCAGGTCGCCGCAGCGGCTCCCCGGCTATGGTGACGGCAGTGCATAAGGTCCGATCGATGAACACAGCCCTGCCGGCCATCGCCTTCGACGCTGTCGGCAAGGCCTATGGCGCGACGCCCGTGCTCGACGATGTCTCGCTGAGCGTGCCGGCAGGCCAGTTTCTCGCGATCCTCGGCCCCTCCGGCTCTGGCAAGACAACGCTGCTGCGGCTGGTCAACCGCCTCGCCGATCCGAGCACCGGCGCGGTACGGGTCGCGGGCGAAGACGTGCGCACGGCCGATCCGATCGCGCTGCGCCGGCGCGTCGGCTACGTGTTCCAGGGCATCGGGCTTTTTCCGCACATGACGGTCGCCGAGAACATCGGCATCACGCCGCGCCTGATCGGCTGGGACCATGCGCGGATCGCCGCGCGGGTGGAGGAATTGCTGACGCTGGTGCGCCTCGAGCCCGTGACCTACCGCGGCCGCTTTCCCCATGAGCTCTCGGGTGGCGAGCGCCAGCGCGTCGGCGTCGCGCGCGCCATCGCTGCGGGTCCGCGCCTCGTGCTGGTGGACGCGCCGGTCGGCGCGCTCGATCCGCTCACGCGCGACGCGCTCGGACAGGACTACCGCGACCTGCATCGCGATCTCGGCCTCACCACCGTGATGATCACGCATGACGCGCTCGAGGCCGTGTTGCTCGCCGACCGCATCGTCGTGATCCGCGCCGGCCGCCTGATCGCCGACGGCACGCCGCATGCGCTGATGAACGACACGCAGGATGCTTACGTGCACGAGCTGATGCAGACGCCGCGCCGCCAGGCCGAACGTCTTGCCGCCCTGATGCGCGGGCAAGCCTGATGGGCGCGCTCGACCCGCGCATCGCCGACGCGCTGGCGCGGCTGCCGGACTATCTCGGCAGCCATGTGCTGGTGAGCGTCACGGCGCTCGCGCTCGGCCTCGCGATCAGCCTGCCGCTCGCCCTCGCGGCGCGCCGCCGGCCGGCATTGCGCGGCCTTCTGCTCGCCGTGGCGAGCATCGCGCAGACCATTCCCGGCCTCGCGCTGCTCGCGCTGTTCTATCCGCTGCTGCTCGCGCTTGCGGCGCTGTCGCTGCGGCTGACCGGATACGGATTTTCCGCGCTCGGCTTCCTGCCCTCGGTGCTGGCGCTCGCGCTCTATTCGATGCTGCCGGTGCTGCGCAACACGCTCACCGGACTTGCCGGCGTCGATGCGGCGATCCAGGAGGCGGCGCTGGGCGTGGGAATGACGCGGCGCCAGGCTCTGTTCATGGTCGAGCTGCCGCTCGCGCTTCCGGTGATCATGGCGGGCATCCGCACCGCCGCCGTGTGGGTGATCGGCATCGCGACGCTCTCGACGCCGATCGGCCAGACCAGCCTCGGCAACTACATCTTCACCGGCCTGCAGACGCAGAATTGGGTGTTCGTCCTGTTCGGCTGCGTCGCAGCGGCCGTGCTGGCGCTCGCCGTCGACCAGTTGCTGGCGCTCACCGAGAACGGGTTGCGGCTGCGCCGTCGCGGCCGCGCGCTCGCAGGCGCGATCGGCGTCGTCCTGATCGCCGTAGGAGGGCTGTGGCCGACGCTCTCGCGCACGCAGGCGAGTTACATCGTCGGCGCGAAACCGTTCGCCGAGCAGTACATTCTCGCCGCGCTGATCGAACAGCGGCTCAACGCGGCCGGTCTCTCCGCCTCACGGCGCGAAGGCCTTGGATCGAGCGTCGCCTTCGCGGCGCTGAAAGCGGGCGAGATCGACGCCTATGTGGAATACACCGGCACGCTGTGGGCGAACGAGATGAAGCGCTCCGAGATCAAGCCACCCGACGCGATGCTGGGCGAAACGAAGGACTGGCTCGCCCGCGAGCACAACATCACGCTACTCGGCGGCCTCGGCTTCGAAAACGCCTATGCGCTGGCGATGCCGCGTAAGCGCGCCGAGGAGTTTGGGATCCGCACCATGGCCGACCTCGCGCGCAACGCCGGCCGCCTGTCGATCGCCGCCGACTACGAGTTCTTCGGCCGGCCGGAATGGAAGGCGCTGCAGGCCGCCTACGGTCTGGCGTTCCGTCAGGAGCGCACCATGCAGCCCGAATTCATGTACCCGGCCGCGCAGGCCGGCGATGTCGACGTGATCTCCGCCTATACCAGCGACGGACGCATTGCCCAGTACGACCTCGTCGTCATCGCCGACGAGAAGCATGCGATCCCGCCCTACGACGCGATCCTGCTCGTCGCGCCGAAACGCGCGAACGATGCCGCCTTGCGCGATGCGCTGCGCCCCCTTATCGGCGCCATCGATGTCGAGGCGATGCGCGCCGCAAACCTGCGGGCGAACGGCAACGATGCCGCCGCCGCGCCCGACGCGGTCGCGCGCTGGCTGTGGGAGAGGGTTGGGGCGGGGAAGCCATAGCCCGGGTTGAGCGCAGCGAAACCCGGGGACTCTTGCGGCAACGGTCCCGGCTTTCGCTTTGCTCAAGCCGGGCTACAAGAA
>JAXDNZ010000520.1:0-3651 GCA_034669185.1 Hyphomicrobiales bacterium | reverse complement strand
GATCATGCTGGAGTCCACCCTCGAGGTTGAGGTGGACAACAATCGTCTTGCGCCCGAATTGTGACGTTGTTGAAACGCCAAGGATCGCAGTCGGAGCGGAGGCCAGGCACCCGTAGCCCCGAAGCGCCGTCCGGCAAGATCAGCACGCGCCCTTCATCCGCTCCAGCGCCTCGACGATCTTGGCGCGGCGGCCTTCCGCCTCCTCGCGCTTCTCGCGCTCGCCCTCGATGATCTCTTCCGGCGCCTTACGTACGAACTCCGGATTGCCAAGCTTGGCGTCGACGCGCTTGATGTCGGCGTCGACCTTGGCGATCTCCTTCTGCAGCCGCGCCTGCTCGGCCGCCAAGTCGATCACGCCGACGAGCGGCAGCGCCGCGACCTCGCCGCGCACAACGAGCTGCACCGCGCCTTTCGGCGAAGTGTCGGCGAACGACACGTCAGACAGCCGCGCGAGGCGCTTGAGAACATCGGTCCAGCGTTGCGCGCGCCCTTTGGTATCGGCGGACGCATCGACGAGCACCAGCGGGATCGGCGTGCCGCCGCCGATGTTCATCTCGGCGCGCACCGAGCGGATCGCGGTCACGAGATCGACCACCCAGCCGATCTCGCGCTCGGCTTCGGCGTTCTCAAGACCCTCATGCGCCGGCCACGGCGTGAGCGCGAGCAGCGCCGCGCGCGGCGCCGCCGGCGTGACGCGCCACAGCTCCTCGGTGATGAACGGCATGAATGGATGCAGCAGCTTGACGATCTCGTCGCGCACCCAGGCGACCATGGCGCGCGTCTCGGTCTTGGCGGCGCCGTCCGGTCCGGTGAGCACCGGCTTCACCAGTTCGAGATACCAGTCGCAGTAGACGTTCCAAACGAAGCGATAGGCCGCAGCCGCGGCCTCGTTGAACTTGTAGGTTTCGATCGCGGTGGTGATCTCGGCCGCCGCGTTCGCCAGTTCGTGCGCGATCCACTTGTTCAGCGTCTCGACCGCAAGACGCGGATCGAAGCCCGTCACCACCGCGGCATCATTCATCTCGGCGAAGCGGGCCGCGTTCCACAGCTTGGTCGCGAAATTGCGGTTGTTCTCGACGTGATGCGGCGACAGCTTGATGTCGTGGCCCTGCGCGGCGGCGCGCGCGAGCGTGAAGCGCAGCGCGTCGGCGCCATAGTCGTCGATGATGCCGAGCGGATCGATGACATTGCCCTTCGACTTCGACATCTTCGCGCCCTTCTCGTCGCGGACGAGACGGTGGATGTAGACGGTGTCGAAAGGCACGTCCTTCATGAAGTGCAGGCCCATCATCATCATGCGGGCGACCCAGAAGAAGATGATGTCGAAGCCCGTAACCAGCGTATTGGTCGGGTAGTAGCGCTTCACCTCCGGCGTCTCGTCCGGCCAGCCGAGCGTCGAGAACGGCCACAGCGCCGAGGAGAACCAGGTGTCGAGCACGTCCTCGTCGCGCTTGAGAAAGCTCGCGCGGCGATCCGAGCTCTCGGCGATCTTGTCGGCTTCTTCCTGCGTCAGCACATCGTTGACGACGTAATAGGCGAGTGCGTCGGCCAGTGCCTCGTCCTCGCTCTCGGCAACGAACGCCTTGTTGTCCGGGCCGTACCAGGCGGGGATCTGGTGCCCCCACCAGATCTGGCGCGAGATCGTCCACGGCTGGATGTTGCGCATCCACTCGTAATAGGTCTTGGTCCAGTTCTCGGGCACGAACTTCGTGCGTCCGACCTCGACCGCCGCGATCGCCATCGCGGCCAGCTCCTTGGCGTCGACGAACCACTGGTCGGTGAGGAACGGCTCGCACACCACGCCCGAGCGGTCGCCGTGCGGCACCATGTGGGTGTGCGGCTCGACCGTGTCGAGGAAACCTCCGGCTTCCAGCCGCGCGACGATTGCCTTGCGCGCCGCGAAACGATCGACGCCATGCAGCGCCAGCGTTTCGGTCAGCTCGGGCGAATCCGGCACGCCCTCGGCGAACCCCGCATTCTCGGCAAGGTCGAGCTTGGCATACGCGTCGAGGATGTTGATCAGCGGCAGGTGATGCCGCCGCGCGACTTCGAAATCGTTGAAGTCGTGCGCCGGCGTGATCTTCACCGCACCAGTGCCCTTCTCGGGATCGGAATAGTCATCCGCCACGATCGGGATGCGTCGGCCGACCAGCGGCAGGATCGCGTGCTTGCCGACCAGGTGCTTGTAGCGCTCGTCGTCCGGGTGCACCGCGACCGCCGTGTCGCCGAGCATGGTCTCGGGCCGCGTCGTTGCGACCACGATGTACTGGTCCGAGCCCTCGATCGGATACCGGATGTGCCAGAGCGAGCCCTTGATCTCGACCTGCTGCACCTCGAGGTCCGAGATCGCGGTCTGGAATTTGGGGTCCCAGTTGACCAGCCGCTTGTCCTTGTAGATCAGGTCCTGCCGGTAGAGCTCGACAAAGACCTTGATGACGGCTTTGGACAGACCCTCGTCCATGGTGAAGCGTTCGCGCGACCAGTCGCACGAGGCACCGAGGCGCTTGAGCTGGCGTGTGATGGTGCCGCCGGACTCCGCCTTCCAGGCCCAGACCTTTTCCAGAAACTTCTCGCGTCCGATCGTGCGCCGGTCCGCCTCCTGGCGCTCCATCATCTGCCGCTCGACCACCATCTGGGTCGCGATGCCGGCGTGATCGGTGCCGGGCTGCCACAGCACGTCGCGTCCGCGCATGCGCTCGAAGCGGCAGAGGATGTCCTGCAGCGTGTTGTTGAGCGCATGGCCCATGTGCAGCGAGCCGGTGACGTTCGGCGGCGGGATGACGATGGTGTAGGGCGCAGCATCGCGCCGCTCCGGGCGGCCGGCGCGGAACGCCTGGCTCGCCTCCCACATCTCGGAGATGCGGCCCTCGACCTCCGCGGGCTGGTAGGTCTTTTCAATGATCATGCACAAAGCTCCGGCGCGGGCGGCACAAAAGCCGCCGCACCGGTGCCTGTCAACGCCGACACGTCGCTCGACCAGAAATCAGCGACTTGTGGCTTAAGCAGCCCGTTTTCTCTTCGGTGCGTACCGTTTTTTGGCCACCTTGGCCTTTTTCACTGGTGGCTTGGCGGCGGCCTTGCGATCCCGCGCCGCAGGCACCGCCCCGACGACGCGGTCGGGATGCGGGAAACTCAGAGCCAGTCCGAACGACACGAGTGTGCCGGTGTCCTGAGCGGCAGCGTCCTGGACTTTCAGGGTCCAGGTTCCCTTGCAGTTCTTGCCGGCGAACGCGCCGAGCCCCGGTGTATCGGCGGCGGTGTAGCGCTTCTTCAAATCCTTTGCGTTCCCGCCGGCACGCCGGTGCAGTACCACCGCACTTCCAACGCCTGCGGGCGGCTGCAGGGTGATGACGAGATCGCCGATGAACGTGTGCTTGAGTTCGACGTCGACGGCCAGCGCTTCGACCGCCGCGGCCTCATTTACGGCGAGTGTGAACTGAACCGTCTGCAGATCGGGGAGTGGCGCGTCGAAGGTCTTTTTCACCACCACGCCGCTCTGCGGCTGCGGCTTCGCGAGATCGACCGCGGCGCGCGCGTTCAACCGTCCGAAGCCGTATTTCGCGCTGTGGCCGGCCGCATCGTATTGGCCGCCTTGCGGGTCGATCCGGTCGGTCGCGCGCTTGAGAATGTCTTTTACCTCATTCCATTTCA
>JAXDNZ010000519.1:0-4353 GCA_034669185.1 Hyphomicrobiales bacterium | reverse complement strand
GCTTCTTTCCTACGGCGAGGTGCAGAAGCTGTTGAAGGACCTTTCCAAGGAACAGGCCGAGCTCGTCAAGGACATCGTGCCCTCGCAGCTTTCCGCGTCGGGCATCCAGCGCGTGCTGCAATTGCTGCTCGCCGAGCGCGTCTCGATCCGCGACCTGCCGTCGATCCTCGAAGGCATCGCCGACGCGCTCGCCTTCACGCGCAATCCATCCTACCTCGTCGAGCACGTGCGCGCGCGTCTCGCGCGGCAGATCTGCGCGCAACATTCCTCGCCCGCCGGCTATCTGCCGCTGATCGCGCTCTCGCCGAAATGGGAGCAGGCCTTCGCCGAATCGATCGTCGGCCAGGGCGAGGACAAGAGCCTCACCATGGCGCCCTCGCGCCTCTCGGAGTTCATCACGCTGGTGCGCGAGCGCTTCGAGCAGGCCGCGCGCGAAGGCGAGGCGCCGGTGCTGGTCACCTCGCCGGGCGTGCGGCCGTTCGTGCGCTCGATCGTGGAACGGTTCCGGACGCAGACCGCGGTTCTCTCCCAGTCCGAGATCCATCCCCGCGCGCGATTGAAGACGGTCGGCGGGATTTAGCTCGCACGGGCGGTACCACCCTCCCCTGGAGGGAGGGTCGGCGAGCCGTGAGTGAAACGAACGCGAGCCGGGGTGGGGTGAAGGGCTGTCGAGAAGATCACCCCACCCCGACGCTCGTTTCGCTCGCCGTAGCCGATCCTTCGGATCGGCGTTCTTGGCCCCAAAGAACGGCGGTCAAAGGCCGCCGATGCCTCCCCCTCCAGGGGAGGGTAACCGCGCTCGCGGCCCCTCCCCGTCCCGCCTCAACTGTGCCATCACCTCACACAAGGCGACCCGCGAGGCCCATCCTTGCTCACTCTCTATCGCGATCCCGACGGCTCCGTTCGCTCCAGCAGCGCACTCAAGCTGCCGGCTGACGTGTTCTGGATCGACCTGCTCGACCCGACCGAGGAGGAGCGCGCGTTCGTGGAGAGCCGGTCGGGCCTGCGCGTACCGTCGGTCGACGCGCTGAGCGAGATCGAGTCATCGAGCCGCCTCATCGTCGACCACGGCGTCGTCTATCTGAGCACCACACTGGTTGCCCAGGGCGACACGCCCGATCCGTTGCTGACCCCCGCGGGCTTCATCCTGTCTCCGGCGCTCTTGATCACCGTGCGGTTTGCCAAGCTTTCGACCTTCGATGCCGTTGCCGAGAAGGTCAATCGCGACGACACCATTCGCAGCGGCGCCGGCGCCTTCACGGCGCTGATGGAGGCGATCGTCGATCGCGGTGCCGACGTGCTGGAGCGTCTCGGCGCCGACCTCGATCTCATCTCGAAAGCCGTGTTCCGCGGCGACCCGAAGCGGTCGCACCCGACGGTGCGCTCGAACAAGGCGCTGCGCCGCGCCCTGCTCACCATCGGCAGGATCGGAGACCGGCTGTCGCAGGGCCGCGCCGTTTTTCTCGGCATCGACCGGATGGTGCCCTTCGTGCTCAGCCGCAAGGACGCCTGGGTCGTGCCCGAGTTCGAGAGCCGGCTGGGCGCCGTCGTGAAGGACGTCGCATCCCTGAATGCGTACGAGGCCTATCTCTCCAACAAGGTGCAGTTCCTGCTCGATTCGGTACTCGGGTTCATCAGCATCGAGCAGAACGACTTGTTCAGGATCCTGACGATCGTCTCGGTCGTCGGAATCCCGCCGACGATCGTCGTCGGGGTCTACGGGATGAACTTCAAGTTCATGCCGGAGTTGAACTGGACGTTCGGCTATCCGTTCGGCCTCGCAATGGTGGTGCTGAGCGCGCTGATTCCGCTCGTCTGGTTCAAGTGGCGCGGGTGGTTTTGAGGGTCTCATCCCTCCCCCGAACGGGGAGGGTAACCGACCCTAAAGCGCGTTTACGTCGCCTTTGGCGGCGCTTGCTGCGTCGCGCACGACTTGCTCCAGCACCGCGAGGTAATCGAGATAACGTTGCCGCCCTTGCGGCGTGATGCGGCACACGGTCTGCGGCCGATTGTGGTCGTAGCCCTTCTCGATGGCGATCATCCCGGCCTCCTGCAGCACCTGCAGATGCCGGCTCAGGTTTCCGTCAGTCAGCCCGCACATCTGCTTCAGGTCGCCGAACACGAGTCCCTTCGGATGCGCGACCAGAGATGTAAGCACGCTCAATCGCGCCTTCTCGTGGATGACGCGATCGAGCCCCTCATAGGCGAAGCGGCCGGTTTCAATCGTCGTCATCGTGCGCTCCGACGCTGCGATGGAGCACGACCGCGATGGAGAGCTGCCCGATGCCGTACGGGATCGCCATGCTCCATGGCGACAGCGCGTCATCGGCATTCGCGAAGGCGAGGTTGACGAGGCCCGCCGCGAGGTACCACGCGCCGGCCGCGAACATCGGGCGCGGCAGCGTCCGGCATGAGGCGAACACGCCGAAACCGAAGATGATCTGCCACAGGCCCGGCAGCATCCACACGCTTTGCGGTGCGGATCGCGCCAGCACGACAGTGAGCAGCGCCTCCGCGACCGCCGCCGGCATGAACTGCTCGACCGCCGTATGGAGCATCTCGTCGGCGAGGCCGGAGTGGTGGCGGCACGTGCGTGCCACCATCTTGCCGATCATGATCGCCGACACCAGCGCGACCACGACCCACAAGGTGAGATAGCCGGCGAGGTCGGCCCAGGGTTCGGAAGGAGAAGCGTGCGCGCCCGCCGCCAGGATTGTCAGGACGCCAGTCGCCGCGATGGTGACCGGACCGTAGCCGCGGAACTGGGTTCCCCCCGCCATCTGGCCGCGGATCGCCGTGATGTCTGCCAGCGCGCGCTCCAGCTCTCTCATCGGGTACTGGCCATCCTAGCTTTACGATACAAAGTACATTGAAGCACAAACTAGAGTCGAGCCCTGGGGCCGATAGGCCTGGTGAGCCTCACGGGCGCGCGATCGGGGAGTTATCTGCTGCCACGGCCTTGTGAATTGGCTCCCCTGAACCTGTGATCGGTTGGCCCGTATATGTCGGGATGGAGACAACGGTCGCCCTGCCGGCGGCTCGCAGCTCTTTTTGTGGCCCTATCGCAACAGGCAAATGAAACTTTATTCGCGAAGCCGCGTTCGTAGCTTTGAACCACTCGACCGGTAGCCGCGACTAACGGAAGAGACCGGGGGGAGAGAATCCCATGAACCATTCGCTCGTCACTGCCGACCGCACGACGCATCTCAAGATCGTGGCCGTGTCGCTGATCGCCGCCATCGCCGTGATCCTGGTGGGCATCACCGCCCGCATTACGGACGCCGATACCACCACTGCCCAGCTCGAGGCCCATGGCCCCGTGCTCAAGGCTGGCAAGCCCTCAGCGGTCACCGTGCGTGACACCACCGCCATCCGCTGAGACCTCAGTTTCCTGAAAGTGACCTCCGCAAGCTCCCTTTGCGCGCCCCTCGGGGCGCGTTTTTTTTGCGCTCGCTGCGCTTTAGGGATTTTGCGCCGGCGTGACCTGCAACAGCTTGGCGTGGATCACCGGGCCGGTCGGCTGCCCCGTCGGCGAACCGCCGAGGGGCTCAAGCGAAATCCCGAAGGTCGCGCTGTTGACGACCGCCGGATCGTATGACGCCAGCGTCGCCTGAACCGTGAAGTCGTCGGTTCCGAGCACACCGAGCGAGCGGGGCGGCACGCCGGGCTGCGTCGCGATCCACAGCTGGTAGGACTTGTCCGCCAGCCGCTCGGCTGCGACCTGGCGAACCGTGACGGTGCGCTTGTCGGTATCGACCGACATCAGGAACGCAGGCGATTGCTCATCCTTCTGGAACACCGCCACGAATTGCGCGGCACGTGCGGACGGCACCTCGCGCACCACTTCCCGCACGACCTCGACGGGCTTCTCCACCACGCGCTCGACCACCAGCGTCTTCGGGCGCCATGCCGGCGGGACGAAATCGGGCCGCACTTCGCG
Source organism: Hyphomicrobiales bacterium (assembly GCA_034669185.1). Lineage (GTDB taxonomy): Bacteria > Pseudomonadota > Alphaproteobacteria > Rhizobiales > Xanthobacteraceae > PALSA-894. The sequence continues at coordinate 413 of JAXDNZ010000519.1, read as the reverse complement.
CATGACGACGACCGCGGCAAGGCACGCCGCGAGCGCACCGGTAATCACCGTCCGCGCGCGCCAGCGATGCATCCGCTGCGTCAGGTCGACGATCTGCGCTCCCGCGGCCGCACGTGCGACGGGGAGCGGCGCGACCTCGGGGAGGCGGACGGTCTCGCTTTGTGACGTGTCGGGCAGCTTCGCCTTGATGCCCTCCCACACGGCAGCCGGTGGCTCGACCGGCGCGACCAGCGCGTTGAGCTCGCCGAGCCGGCGCTCCCAGCGCCGCACGGTCTCGGCGAAGGCAGGGTCGACCGTCATCAGCGCCTCGGCTTGCGCGCGCTCGTCGGCATCGAGCGTGCCGAGAACGTATTCGGAGGCGAGGCCGTCTTTGTCGTCGTCCATCATCGTCATGATCCGAGGCACTCCCGGAT
>JAXDNZ010000518.1:0-5289 GCA_034669185.1 Hyphomicrobiales bacterium | reverse complement strand
TCTGGAAATGTGGAACGCGCCCGATCCGCCGGTTGGCGAATCCTTCGAGGCGCTATTGATGGCGCAGACTCCTGACTATGAGGCTCGGGCGCGGGGAGTCGCCCGCCTGCTGAAGGACCGCGATATCCTCAACGTCTGCGGCGAACTGAACACTATCTCGCACCATGAGCAGTACTACACTCTCGGTCTGAACCAGAACGTGCTCGGGGCCGCGTACTATGCCTCGACCCTCATCAACCTGCTGCGCGGGGGTGCGGACCTGGAGATGCGATGGACGGCCACCGGCCATGATGACGCGTACGGTCTGATGACCAGGAACGGAGACCCAACCCCCGCATGCCTTGCCAAGCAGCTGTTCGCCCAGCACGTGCGGTACGGTGACTGGATCCGCTTCCCGAGTCACCGCCTGGAATCTCCCGACATTGATGCTGTCGTCGCATGGGACGACAATGGCCGCCGGAGCGGTGTATTCGTCAACACGGCGGCCCGGTCGCGTGCGTTGACCATCGCGGACTGGGACGATGGGCTGCAGGGCTGCCAGACGGTCATGCGGTTGGATGCCAGCACCGGCGAACAGGTGGTTCGTGAACAGTTTGACGGAAGGATCCGCCTGAATGGGTACGGTGTCGCCGTGGTGACCAATGCGGCGACGGAAACCGATCTGGGTGGAACTTCATAACGACGAGACGTCGCTCATCGTGACGGAGCTTCGGACTCATTCAGGCGCCACGACATTGCTGCAGGGGGTGACAGGTGGAGAAGGCATTCGGATGGATCGGGGAGATTTTTCAGTCACTTCTGAAGCTGCTCCCTTGGCTCGTTATCGTCCCGGCGACGCACGGCGGGGTGGCGTTCGTGCGCGGGTACCGCGTCAAAGAATGGAAACCCGGACTGCACTGGTACTGGCCGGTGGCGACGACCTACAAGCTCATGGCGACCGTGCGGCAGACACAGATGATCCAGTCCAAGGTCGTGATGACCAAAGATCTGAAAACCGTCATCGTCGGCGCGCTCGTCACATACACCGTCGACGACGTGGTGGCGGCGATCGCGAGAATCGCCGACCTTCCCTCCGACATCATGGAGCGTTCGCAGGGAGCGATCCTGACCGTGGTCAGCGAGAACACGCTCGAGGAAATCCAAAGCGACCGGATCAGTTTCAACAAGAACGTGACCGAAAGGGTGAGCGGCGTACTGAATGGCTACGGCGTATACATTCTGCAAGCGCAGCTGACCGAATTCGCGCCGTGCCGGGCATTCTCCATCAACGGGCACGCGGCGGTCGGGCAGTATCACCTTTGGACCGGTTTCTAGCTCCTGGAATCCGGATACCCGGCGCAGCTATGTCTTGATCCAGTAACCGCCGAAGTGATCGACCTGCGTGATCGGATCGGTAATGCGATGCGCCGCACGGAACTCATCGATTGCCTGACGATGGGCATTGAACAGGTAATAGTCATCCGCGATCAACGTGCCGCCCGCTGAGAGCTTATGATAGAGGTGAACGAGGCCGTCCATCGTGCTCTCGTACATGTCGCCGTCGAGCCGCAGCACCGCCAGCGTTTCGACCGGCGCCTGCGGCAGCGTGTCCCTGAATAGACCTTCGAGAAACACGACTTGTTCATCGAGCAGGCCGTAGCGGGCAAATGCCGCTTTCACCTGTTCGAGCGATACTGCGAAATCCTTGTGGGTGTGGAAATCGGCGCCGGCGTCGGAAGGGACCCCCTTCGATGGTGGCGGCGGGCCGGCGAACGAGTCCGCGGCGATCACGCGGCGATCCGTAATCCGGTAGGCCTTGAGGACCGCGCGCATCATCATGCACGCGCCGCCGCGCCAGACGCCGGTTTCCATGAAGTCGCCCGGTACGCCTGCCGCGATCACGCGCTCGCATTCGTTGCGGAGATTGGTCATCCGCTTGGCGCCGATCATGGAGGGCGCCTTCGCCGGCCAGTCCCAGCCGTTTTCGCGGAATTCATCCTGGTAACCGTCGACCTTGCAGGCAGGCAGCGGCGGATCTTGGTTCAAGCGTCCGATCAGGCTGTCACGCATGAGATCAAGATAGGCCGCACGCAGAAGAGCCGTATCGGCTTCTACTCGGTCTATCGCGGCGGGATCCTGGAATACGGCCTTAAGTCCGGCCCGCAATTTGGCCGGGAGCGCAGCCCGGGACGCTGCAACCAGCGTGGCAACGACGCGATCTGTGGCAGACATCGGCATGGACCTGTGTGCCGGATCGGCTTCATCGACGCAGCTTAGAGCATTGATAGGCAAGGGTCAGTATGACATCCGATGCGGCGGGCAACGGGGGGATAGCTTCGCAGGCTCAGAGGCACGGCGGTGCGCGCATTGCGGCCCGTTCGGCTTCGCCAACGCGGCTACGGAGCCGTACCTGCATCGTCCTCGCTTGCGACCGCGCGATGCGCGATCGCGAACGCCGCGGCGAGCACGCATCCGCTCACGATGCCGATCGTCAGGTCGAAGATGAGCGTGAGTGAGAACGTTGCCAGGAGCACCGCGGCGCTGCGCCAGTCGCGCAACAGGAGCAGGAATTCGCGCTTCTCCGCCATATACCAGGCGACCACGACCAGAACGCCGGCGAGCGCCGCAAGCGGGATGAAACTCGCCAGCGGCGCGGCGACCAGCATGAAGGTCAACAGGAAGGCCGCATGCATCATGCCCGCGAGCGGGCTGCGCGCACCGGCGCGGATGTTCGTCGCCGTGCGCGCAATCGTTCCGGTTACGCTGATGCCGCCGAACAGCGCGGAGGCGATGTTCGCGATTCCCTGCGCCACAAGCTCCATGTTGTAGCGATGCTTGCGGCCGGTCATGCCGTCGGCGACTTTTGCCGAGAGCAGGCTCTCCACGCCCCCGAGCAACGTGAAGGAAAGGGCCGCCGGCAGGATTTCGAGCAATCGTGACGCCGTGATCGTCGGTAGCTGCGGCGCCGGCAAGCCATGCGGAATGCCGCCGAAGTGGCTTCCGATCGTCTCGACGGGAAGCCCGAGCGCCAACGCGGCGAGCGAGGCCGCCACCACGGCGATCAGCATGGCGGGCCACGTCGGGCGCCACCAGCGCAGCGCAAAGATCAGGAGCGTCGAACCGATACCGACTGCAAACGCCGGCAGGCTGATCGTTCCCAGCGCCTGTCCAAGCGCCATCAGTTTCGGGATGAGCGGCCCGGGCTCGGTGCCGGGGAGTGTCAGCCCGCCGAGATCCTTCAATTGGCTGGCGAAGATCGTGACGGCGATGCCGCAGGTGAAGCCGACCGTCACGGCGTGAGGAATGTAGCGGATCAGCGCGCCCATCCGTGACAGGCCCATCAGCGTCAGCAGGACGCCAGACAGCAGGACCGTGAGCAGGAGCCCGTCGATGCCAAACCGGGCGACCGTCGCCGACACAAGCAGGATGAACGCTCCGGCCGGTCCGCCGACCTGGTAGCGGCTGCCGCCGAGCGCGGAGACGATAAAGCCGCCGATGATGGCCGCATAGAGTCCGCGATCCGGCGACACGCCCGACGCGACCGCGATCGCCATCGACAGTGGAAGCGCGACGATCGCGACGGTCAGTCCCGCGACGACATCCCGGCGAAAGGAGTCAAGCCCGTAGCCCTCGCTCACGACCGTGGCGAGCTTCGGGCGGTAGAGGTGCGCGGTGGAGGAGCCGTCGGGCATGGGTGGGAGAAAATAGCGCGTCGGGCGGGCAAAGCGAAGCGTGCCCGCCATGTTGGTTTGAAGGGGCAGATGGCGGGCACGGCGCATGCGCGCCTTGCCCGCCCTAGGGACGCCCTTCCACCAGCGCCTTCCCGAACGCCTCGAACAGCTTGCGGTTCACCGGATTGCGTTGCGGGTCGTATTCGGCATGCCACTGGACGCCCAGCGCGAAGCCCGGCGCGTCGGCGATGCGTATCGCTTCGATCGTGCCGTCCTCGGCAACGCCCTCGACGATGACGCGTTTCCCCGGCTGGTCGATGCCCTGGCCGTGCAGCGAGTTGACGCGGATCGTGTCGGACCCGAGGATTTTGGCGAACGCGCCGTCCGGCACGAGTTTCACCTCATGACGGTCGGCGAACACGACGGTCGGATCGGGATGGATCTCGCCGTTCTCGAGCCGCGGCATGCGGTGGTTCATGCGCCCGGGCAGCTCGCGGATTTCCGGATGCAGCGAGCACCCGAACGCGACCGCCATCTCCTGGACGCCGCGGCAGATGCCGAACAGCGGCACGCCGCGGTCGACGCAGGCCTCGACCAGCGCGAGCGCGAGCGCATCGCGGTCATTGTCGTAGGGCTCGTGCTTGGGATGGGCTTCGAGGCCGAAGCGGGTCGGGTGAACATTGGCGCGCGCGCCGGTCAGCAGGATGCCGTCGACCGCATCGAGCAGCGCGCCGACGTCGGTGATCTCCGGCGTGCCGGCAAACATCAGCGGCAGCGCGCCGGTGGCGTCGGCCACCGCGCGCAGGTTGCGTTCGCCGACCATTTGCGTGGCGAACCGATTCTCGACGCGGTGCGCATTGCCGATCACGCCGACGACGGGTTTCATGGCTCTTGATCGCGCCGCGAAGGGCTGCCGTCAACCGGGCTTTTATCTGCGCATGATCTTGTTCGAAACCCAGGTCCCACCTTTCGGGATCATGCGCTACCGGATCAAGCCCGCGATGCGCGGCAGCGTCAGGCTGATCTCCGGGATGCAGGCGATCAGCACAAGCCCTACGAACAGCGCCAGCATGTAGGGCACGTAGGTGCGGAAGTGCTGGCCGACGCTCAGGTTTGCAAAGCGCAGCGCCATCAACAGGCCGACGCCCATCGGCGGCAGGAACAAGCCGATGCCGACCGCGGCGGTCTGCACGATGTTGAAGTGAATCGGGTCGATGCCCATGGCTTCGGCGATCGGGAAGACGACCGGGATCAGCACCACCGCGGCGGGCAGGCCTTCCAGCACCATGCCGAACAGCACCGTGATGGAGGCGGTGCCGAGCAGGAACAGCCAGGGGTGGGACTTGAGCGGGCCGAGCACTTCGCCGAGCATCTGCGGTACGCCGGAGACGCCCATCAGGTACTGATAGACCGAGGCGACGGCGAGCAGGAAAACGACCGCGGCGGTGAGGATCGCCGAGTCGTAGGCGATCTCGCCCATCTGGCGCCACGAGACGTTGCGGTAATAGAGCTTCGCGGCGAGGAACGCGTAAGCCGCGACCACGGCGCCGGCCTCGGTCGCCGTGATGATGCCGAGGATGAAGCCGCCGAGGATCACGAACGGCACCACCATCGGCACCGCGGCGTGCAGCGCCGCGTG
>JAXDNZ010000517.1:0-3131 GCA_034669185.1 Hyphomicrobiales bacterium | reverse complement strand
TCCGATCGTGCGCGTCGCCGAAAGCGTGACCACCGGCGTACGCAACCTCGATTTCGTCGACGCGGCGCGCGCATCCGGCGCGGGACCGCTCACGATCATGCGCGTGCACGTGCTCGGCAACGTGCTCGGGCCGATCTTCGTCTATGCAACCAGCCTGATCAGCGTGTGCATGATCCTCGCCTCGGGCTTGTCGTTTCTCGGCCTGGGTACAAAGCCGCCGGAGCCGGAGTGGGGCTTGATGCTGAACACGCTGCGCACCGCGATCTACGTCAACCCGTGGGTCGCCGCGCTGCCAGGCGCGATGATCTTCATCGTGTCGATCTGCTTCAACCTGCTGAGCGATGGAATGCGGAGCGCGATGGATGTCCGTAGCTGACATAAGCGCGCCTGTGCCCGATATCGGCGGTCCGCAACAGCCGCTGCTCGAAGTGCGCGGCATGAGCAAGCACTTTCCCGTGCGTGGCGGGTTCGTCGGCAAGGCCGGCGTGGTCCGCGCCGTGGATGACGTAAGCTTCTCGGTCGACAAAGGAGAAGTGCTCGGCATCGTCGGCGAATCCGGCTGCGGCAAATCGACGACCGCGCGGCTGATCATCGGCTTGGTCCAGCCGGACGCCGGTTCGATCGTGCTCGATGGCGAGAAACTCGGCGCGTCGCTGTCATTGCGCGATCTGCGCCGATCCGTGCAAATGGTGTTCCAGGACAGCTACGCGTCGCTCAACCCGCGTCTCACGGTCGAGGCTTCCATCGCCTTCGGTCCCATCGTGCACGGCGTCGCATCCGCAGCAGCGCGCGAGCGCGCGCACGATCTCCTGCGCAAGGTTGGGCTCGATCCCGCGACCTTCGCCGATCGCTATCCGCACGAACTCTCGGGCGGCCAGCGCCAGCGCGTGAACATCGCGCGTGCGCTGGCGTTGGCGCCGCGGCTGGTTCTGCTCGACGAAGCGGTGTCGGCGCTCGACAAATCGGTCGAGGCACAAGTGCTGAACCTTCTGGTCGACCTCAAGGACGATCTCGGATTGACCTACGTGTTCATTTCGCACGATCTCAACGTGGTGCGCTTCATCTCGGACCGCGTGATCGTGATGTATCTCGGCGAAGTCGTCGAATCCGGCCCCGTCGACGCGCTGTGGTCCGACGCGCGGCATCCCTATACGCGCGCGCTGCTTGCCGCGATGCCCTCGCTCGATCCCGACAACCGCACCAAGGAGGCTCCGATCGCGGGCGATCCGCCCAATCCGATCAACCCGCCTTCGGGCTGCCGCTTCCATACGCGCTGCGCGTTCGCCGAAAGCGTGTGCAGCGAGAAAAGCCCTGCCCTGTTCGCCACCGGCAATGACCGCCATACTGCGGCGTGCCACATGGTCGACCCCGCCTCGGGACACTCGAAGGCGGGCGAATCCTCTGCCCGGGAGCTACAGCATGCCGAATGATATTTCGCCGGAGCGCATCGCGGCGCTCGCCGGAGATGCCGGATTTTCGCTGAGCGGCGACGATGCGGCGCGCATCGCACGCGCCGCAACACCGATGCTTACGCGCTTCGCGGCGGGTGGCATCGCGATGCCGCTGGAAACCGAGCCGTCGACTTTCGTCGCCGTGCAGCACAAGGATGCCGCCCGGTGAGCGACATCGCGGAGATGAATCTGAAAGACCTCGCGGCCGCCATCAAGCGCCGCAAGATCTCCTCGGTGGAAGTCGTCAAGGCGCTGCTCGCGCGCATCGACAAATGGCAGCCGAAGCTCAACGCCTTCGCACGGGTCGAACCCGATGACGCGCTGAAATCCGCGAAGGCGGCGGATCGCACGCTTGCCGCCGGCAAGTCCAAGGGGCCGCTGCACGGCGTGCCGCTCGCCCACAAGGACATGTATTACTCGAAGGGCAAGCTCGCCGAATGCGGCTCGAAGATCCGCAAGGGCTGGGTCGCGCCGATGACGGCGACCGCCGTACAGCGGCTCGAAGCCGCCGGCTCATTCCGGCTCGGCGCCGTCAACATGGTGGAGTTCGCGTTCGGTCCGACCGGGCACAACGTTCACACCGGGCACGTCCGCAATCCGTGGGATGTTACCCGCATCACCGGCGGCTCCTCGTCCGGCTCGGGCTCTGCAGTCGGCGCCCGGCTGATCCCAGCGGCACTCGGCTCCGACACCGGCGGTTCGATCCGGATGCCGGCGCATTTTTGCGGCGTGACCGGATTTAAGCCGACGAACAACCGCGTGAGTCGCGCCAATTGCATGCCGCTCTCGTTCTCGCTCGACACGGTCGGTCCGCTGGCGCAGACCGTGGATGATTGTGCGCTGATCCTGAGCGTGATTGCGGGGCCTGACCCGCTCGATCCGACCACCGCAGGCGCGCCAAAGTGGAACGCCAAAGCGGCGCGGCGTGCGCCGAAAGGCATGACCATCGGCATTCCCAAGGCGTTCTACGTCGAGGATCTCGAAACCGATGTCGCGAAAGCGCTCGACGACGCGATCACGGCCTTCAAGAAGCTGGGCGTGAAGGTCGTGCAGGTCGATTTGCCCGACCAGACGCTGGTGTCGGCCGCCGCCTTGATCGTGCTGGGCTCCGAAGCCGCCGCCTATCATGCGCCATGGCTGCGCACCCGGCCCGACGATTACGGCGCGCAGGTCCGCAACCGCCTCCAGATCGGGCTTGCCTACAGCAGTCTCGACTATCTTGAGGCGATGCGCTGGCGCGGCCACGCGCTCGCAGCACAACTCGAAGCGATGGGCAAATGTGACGCGGTTCTCGCACCGGTGTCGCGCGCGGTCGCACCCACTATCGAGGAAACGGATATCGGTGCGGGCACCAATGCCGAGCCGATCATCCAGGGCATTACGCGCTTCATGCGGCCGATCAACTACCTCGGCCTGCCGGCGTTGTCGTTGCCGGCCGGCTTCGGGCAGCACGGGATGCCGATCGGGCTACAGCTCATCGGCCGCCCGTTCGGCGACGAAACCTGCGCGGCGCTGGGCAGCGCATTTCAAGCCGCGACGGACCATCACAAGAAGGCACCATCGCTCGCATGACTCCCATCGTCGAGATGAAGGACGTGCGGGTACGCTTCAAGGGCGAGCGCGACGTGTATGCGCTCAACGGCGTGGACATCGTGCTGCAACAGGGCGAGGTGCTCGGCC
>JAXDNZ010000516.1:0-5424 GCA_034669185.1 Hyphomicrobiales bacterium | reverse complement strand
GGTGTCGGCATCCGACTCGTCGATTTCGATCGCGACCTCATCGGAGAGCGCACCCACCGGCGCCGACAGCGCGCGGTCGCGCGCGATCGGTTGCTCGATAAAGAGGATCGAGGATTTCAGCCGTTGCAGACGCGGCTCTTCGCCCATGCGGCGCCATAGAGCGGCGACGGAGTCGATATCCGGATATTGCTCGTTACCGTCGAGCGTCGCGTGATACGGCTGCGGGATCTTGTCGAGAACGGCCGCGATCGCGGACAGGCGCGCGACGTCTTCTTGGATCTTGCCGCCGACCTTCAGCTTGAAATAACGGTGCCCATATGCCGCGACGACTTCCTCGAGACTCTCGGGCAGACCATCATCGAGCCGCTTTCCCTCCGTCTCGGCACGCGTGATCGCATCGACGAGGCCGACGGTGTGGCGCGCGTGGATCGACGGAGCGGGCTTCAGGTCACCCAGGAATTTGTCGAAATCGAAGCCTGCGAGATCGTGCGCGGTCGTGGTATCGAGCCCGAGCCGGTTCGCCCGCACAAGCGCGAACGCCGATGCGCCTTCGATCCGCCCCAGCGCGTCGATGATCGCGCGGTCGATCAGCGCGAGCCCGAACGACGCGACGAGCCCGTTCAGCTCCAGCGCGGCGCACACCTCATGATGCGGCCCGTCCACGACGGCGGAGAGACCGAACGGCGTCGCATAGCCCGCCGCGGCGAGGCTGTTGCGCGCCATGCGCAACGACAGCCGCAACTGGTCGAAATTGTCCTCGTTGGAAAGATGCGGCGATTTGTCGAACCATTTCGGCGTGAGCATTTCGGCCGATACGCCCTCGCCCTCGCGCCCGCCCTCAAGTTGCACGCGTGCGCGCACGAACACCTGCGGCGCCTCGGTAAGCGTGACCGCGCCGAACCGGAACGGCAGGCGCAGCCGCACCGGACGCTCGTGGAACGTCGCCTCGATGAGGCGCAATCGCCCCGCGTCGGACATGTGGCTCAAAGTCTCGAAAATGCCGCGGCGGCCATGCTTGACCGCCTCCGGTCGGCTCCATAGAAACAAATACCTAACTGGTTACAAGCGGGATCGGCAACCCGCGTGCGGGAGGGAAACAATGGCCGTCGCGGAGCGCGTTCGATGATGCGTCTGCTGCAGGCCGGCTGGCTCAAACCGCTGCTGTTTCTGCTCTTTCTCGTGGTCGCTTGGGACCTCGCGATCCGCGTGTTCAACATCCCGCCCTATCAGGTGCCCAAGCCGGTCGATGTCATCGTCACGCTCTGGGACGAATGGCCGAAGCTGCTCGCCGAAGCCTGGCCCACCACGCAGGCGACGGTGTGGGGTTTTCTCCTTTCGGCGGCCTTCGGCATTCCGGTGGCGATGCTGATCGCGGGCTCGCGCACGGTCGAATCCTACGTGTATCCGCTGCTCGTATTCTCGCAGTCGATCCCGAAGATCGCGATCGCGCCGCTGTTCGTCGTGTGGTTTGGCTTCGGCATGTTCCCGAAAGTGCTCTCGGCGTTCCTGCTCGGCTTCTTCCCGGTCGTGGTCTCGGCCGTGCAAGGCTTCAAGTCCGTCGAGCCCGACATGCTCGACCTTGCTCGCGCCATGGAGGCGAACCGGCTGCAGATCTTCCGCATGGTGAGCTTCCCGCACGCGTTGCCGGCGATCTTCGCCGGCCTGAAAGTCTCGATCACGCTCGCCGTTGTCGGCGCGGTGGTGGGCGAATTCGTCGGCTCGAACTCCGGCATCGGATTTGTGCTGCAGCGCTCGATCGGCAATTTCGAATTGCCGACCATGTTTGCCGCATTGGTCGTGCTCGCGCTGATCGGCGTGATCCTGTTCTGGATTCTCGACGTGCTGGAGCGTCTCATGATCCCGTGGCATGCGAGCCAGCGTCACGACATCATCGTCGCTGCTTGAAAATGAATAAGCGGACCAACCAAGGAGAACACAAATGACCCGATTGTTCCTCGCCGCGCTCGCCGCGGTGTGCTTCGCTGGTCCTTTCGCCGTCAGTCCCGCGGCGGCCGCCGACAAAGTCGTCCTGATGCTCAACTGGTACGTCTACGGCGAGCACGCGCCTTTCTACTACGGCAAGGAGAAGGGCATCTTCGCCGCCGAAGGCATCGATCTCGAAATCCAGGAGGGCCGCGGCTCTGGCGTGACCACGCAGGCGGTCGCCGCCAAGACCGCGAACTTCGGCTATGTCGACGTGCCGACCATGATGCGCGCGGCCGTGAAGGGCGCGCCGGTGCAGGCCGTCGGCGTCGCGCTGCAGACGACCGCTATGTCGGCGATGGGCTTCGTCGAGAAGAACATAAAGACGCCGGCGGACATCAAGGGCAAGACCGTCGCCGTGACGCCGGGCGATTCCATGTCGCAGATCTGGCCTCTGTTCCTGAAGAAGATCAACCTGACCGAGGCGGACGTGAAAATCGTTTCCGGCGATCCGCAGACCAAGATCAACGCGGTGATCAACGGCCAGGCCGACCTGCTGCTCGGCTACGTGATGGACCAGAGCATGAAGATCAAGGACGCGACCGGCAAGGACGTGTTTCCGATCAAGTTCGCCGACTACGGCATCGTGCTGGTCTCGTCCGGCATCGTCGCCAACACCGATTACATCAAGGCCAATCCCGATCTGGTGAAACGCATGATGGCGGCGAGCATCAAGTCGTTCGAGGCGGCGGTAAAAGACCCGAAGGGCGCGGCGCAGTCGATCCTCAACGCCAACCCGAAGGGCGGCAAGATTGAAACGCTGACTCAAGGGTTCGAGCTGACGATTCCGTTCTACAAGGACCCGACCGGCGAATCGAAGCAGTACTTCCGCGTCAGCGACAAGAACATGGCCGAGACGGTCGACGTCATGGTCGAGTTCGGCGGGCTCGAAGCGGTCGCCAAGGAGCGGGTGAAGTCGTTCTACACCAACGAGTACCTGCCGAAGGCGAGCGGAAGCTGAACGCCGCAATGGCCGCGCCGCAGCTCAAGGTCGTGGCCTCGGTCGGCAAGCGCGCGGTCATCGAGATCGTGGGCGTTTCGAAGACCTATCGGACGCGCGACGGCGAGGTGCCGTCGCTGCGTCCGATCGATTTCTCGGTCCAGGACGGCGAGTTCGTCGTGGTGGTCGGCCCGTCGGGTTGCGGCAAGACCACGTTGCTCAAGATGATTGCCGGGCTGCTGGCGCCGAGCGAGGGTGAAATCCGCGTCGAAGGCCGCGTGGTGACGAAGCCGCACGCCAATGTCGGCATCGTGTTTCAGAGCGCGCTGCTGCTGCCGTGGCGCAACGTGCTCGACAACGTGCTGATGCCGGCCGAGGTGAAGGGCCTGCCGCTTGCCGAGTATCGGGAGCGTGCGCTCGCGCTGCTCAAGATGGTCGGGCTCGAAGGCTTCGAGCGCAAATACCCCTACCAGCTCTCCGGCGGCATGCAGCAGCGCGCCTCGATCTGCCGGGCGCTGGTGCATGATCCCAAGATCGTGCTGATGGACGAGCCGTTCGGCGCGCTCGACGCGATGACGCGCGAACGCATGAACGTCGAACTGCAGCGCATCCAGCGCGAGACCAAGAAGACCGCGTTGCTGATCACGCACTCTATTCCCGAGGCGGTGTTTCTCGCCGACCGCGTGCTGGTGATGAGCGAGCGGCCGGGCACCATCGCTGCGGTGTACGATGTTTCGCTGTCACGTCCGCGTTCGCTCGACGTGCTGTCCGATCCGGTGTTCGTGCAGCTGACGCAGACGATCCGGAAACACTTCGACGTGCAGCGGGATGTGGGGTGATTGAGCCCTCACCCTGAGGAGCGTGCGGAACGCGCTCTCTCTTCTTCCCCTCTCCCGCTTGCGGGAGAGGGTCGCCGCGTAGCGGCGGGGAGAGGCTCTTCCTTGCTTCGCAAAATTCCCTCTCCCGGCTCGCATGCGCTCGCCACCCTCTCCCGCAATCGGGAGCGGGGAGACGTGGCACGATTTCACGCCAGCCCGTGCACCGCGAGCAGCTTGCTCATCCTTGCCGCCGCCATGTCGGGATCGTGCAGCACGCGCGCCTTGTCGGCGAGGCGAAACAGCTCGGCGAGGTGCAGCAGCGATCGCGCGCTCTCCTGCCCGCCGATCATCAGGAAATGGTCCTGCAAGCCGTTGAGCCAGGCAAGGAATACGACGCCGGTCTTGTAGAACCGCGTCGGATTCTTGAAGATGTGGCGCGAGAGCGGAACGGTCGGCTCCATGATGCCGTGAAAGCCCTGCAGGTCACCGGTCGCGAGCCGCGCCAGGCCGGCAGACGCAGCCGGCGCGATCGCGTCGAAGATGCCGAGCAGCGCGTCCGAATAGCCGTCCTCGTCGCCCGCGATTAGCTCCGCGTAGTTGAAATCATCGCCGGTATACATGCGCACGCCGGGTGGAAGGCGGCGGCGCATCGAGATTTCCTTCTCCTTCGACAGCAGCGAGATCTTGATGCCGTCGATCTTCGCCGCGTGCTCCTGCAGGATCGCCAGGCAGGTCTCCATCGCGGCGTAGTGATCCTCGGCGCCCCAGTATCCGGCGAGCGCCGGATCGAACATCTCGCCGAGCCAGTGGATGATCACCGGCTGCTTCACCTGCCGCAGGATGCGTCCATAGACCTGGGCGTAATCCTCCGGACCGGACGCGGCGCGCGCGAGCGCGCGGCTCGCCATCACGATCAGCCGCCCGCCCATCCCCTCGATCGCCTCGATCTGGTCCTCGTAGGCGCGGATGATGTCGTCGACGGTTACCCGCGCATTGGCGTCGAGATGATCGGTGCCGACGCCGCAGGCGATCTTCACGCCGGGGCGCATCCGCGCCGCGGCGAGCGCGCGGCGGATCAGCTCCTTGGCGCCGCTCCAGTCGAGGCCCATGCCGCGCTGCGCGGTGTCCATCGCTTCGGCGACGCCGAGTCCGAGGTCCCAGAGATATTCACGAAATGCAATCGTCTTGTCCCAATCGACCGCGGCATCGAGCCACGGATCGTTGTCGGCGAGCGGGTCGGCGACCACATGCGCGGCCGCGAACGCCACGCGATTGAGCTTCGGAGTGACGCCCTTCGGCGGCAGCACGATCGGCTCGCCGGTGGTGTAAGGGGCAAGCGTGCGGTTGCCGGTCGGAAGCGAAATCGTCGCCACGCGTTCCTCCTAGTTCCCTTTGCGCATGATCTTGTCCGAAAACCGGTGCCCACTTTTCGGGATCATGCGCACTAGATATTGAGCGCCGGCACGTCGATCCAGCGCCGCTCGGCCCAGCTCTTCAGACCGAGTTCGGCAAGCTGCACGCCCTTCGCGCCTTCCACCAGATCGTACTTCCACGGCGTGTCGGCGGCCACGTGACGGATGAAGTCTTCCCACTGGATCTTGAAGCCGTTCTCGTAGGTGATGTTGTCGGGCACTTCTTCCCACTGATCGAGGAAGTTCATCGTCTGCGGCACATCTGGATTCC
>JAXDNZ010000515.1:0-4451 GCA_034669185.1 Hyphomicrobiales bacterium | reverse complement strand
CGACCGCGTCGCTGCGCGGTTCCGCGAACTTCGCCGCCTTCGCCGGCGCGAAGCACGCGCTGCGCGCGCTCGCCCAAAGCATGGCGCGCGAGCTCGGCCCCGCCGGTATCCATGTGGGGCACGTCGTGATCGATGGTGCGATCGATACCGCCTGGATCCGCGAGAATTTCCCTGAGCGCGCCGCGCTGAAAGCCCAGGACGGCATCCTCGATCCTGACGCGATCGCCGAGAACTATTGGCAGCTGCACCGCCAGCCGCGCAGCGCCTGGACGCACGAGCTCGATCTCAGACCATGGGTCGAGGCTTGGTGACTACGGATTTTTGCTCGATTGAGCCGTTTTGACCGGGTAGTGTTCGCGCCCCGGAGAATGCGATGTCCGTCGAAGCCCCCGTCGCGTCGTTGCGCGAACTTGCCGAGAATTCGAACGCATGGCCGTTCGAGGAAGCGCGCAAGATCGTCGCGCGCCTCAAGCGCAAGCCGAAAGACGAGGTGATCTTCGAGACCGGCTACGGCCCCTCGGGCCTGCCGCACATCGGCACGTTCGGCGAGGTCGCCCGCACCACCATGGTGCGCCATGCCTTTCGCGTGCTCACCGACGACAAGATCACGACGCGGCTGATCGCGTTCTCCGACGACATGGACGGCCTGCGCAAGGTTCCGGACAACGTGCCGAACAAGGAGATGCTGGCCGCGCACCTCGGCAAGCCGCTGAGCCAGGTGCCGGACCCGTTCTCGAACGAATATCCATCGTTCGCCGCGCATAACAATGCGCGGCTGCGCGCGTTCCTCGACCAGTTCGGCTTCGACTACGAATTCGCAAGCTCGACCGACTATTACAAGTCCGGCCGCTTCGACGCGACGCTGCTTCTGTTCCTTCAGCGCTTCGACGCGGTGATGAACATCATGCTGCCGTCGCTGCGCGAAGAGCGTGCGCAGACCTATTCGCCGTTCCTGCCGATCCATCCGAAGACCGGCATCGTGATGCAGGTGTCGGTGGAGCCAGACGCCGCCAACGGCGTGATCGTATGGAGCGACCCGGAGAGTGGGGAGCGCTTCGAAACGCCGGTGACGGAGGGCCACTGCAAGCTGCAGTGGAAGCCCGACTGGGCGATGCGCTGGGTCGCGCTCGGCATCGACTATGAGATGGCCGGCAAGGACCTGATCGACTCGGTGAAGCTCTCCGGCGAGATCGCACGCGCGCTGGGCAGCGCGCAGCCCGAGGGGTTCAACTACGAGCTTTTCCTCGACGAGAAGGGCCAGAAGATCTCCAAGTCGAAGGGCAACGGCCTAACGATCGACGAGTGGCTGCGGCACGCGAGCCCCGAATCGCTCTCGTTGTTCATGTACCAGAGCCCGAAGTCGGCGAAGCGGCTCTATTTCGACGTGATCCCGCGCGCGGTGGACGAATATCAGCAATTCCTCGAAGCGTATCCGAAGCAGGACGGCAAGCAGCGCCTGGGCAATCCGGTGTGGCACATCCACTCCGGCAATCCGCCGAAGCCCGACATGCCGATCACGTTCCAGCTTCTGCTGACGCTGGTGTCGTCATCAAACGCCGAGAACGCCGCGACGCTATGGGGGTTCATCGGCCGTTACCGGCCGGGTGTCTCGCCCGCAACGCATCCCAGGCTCGACGCGATGGTCGGCTACGCGATCAACTACTATCGCGATTTCGTCGCGCCGACGAAGCGTTTTCGCGAGCCCACGGAAACGGAGCGCGTTGCGCTCAATGATTTGCGCGATGCACTGTCGCAATTGCCCAAGGATGCCACGCCTGAGGATATCCAGAACGTCGTCTACGAGATTGGGCGGCGCGAGCCCTTCCTCGACACCAGAAAGCCTGCCAAGGACGGCCGGCCTGGCGTTTCGCTCGACTGGTTCAACATGCTCTACCAGGTGCTGCTCGGGCAGGAGAAAGGCCCGCGCTTCGGCTCGTTCGTTGCGGTCTACGGCCTCGCCAACACGGTCGCGATGATCGACGGAGCGCTGGCGCGGAGCGCTTAGCTGTCTTGTGTCCCGGGCGCAGCGCAGCGTGCAACGATGCGACCGCGGTTGCTGATATGAAAGCCGGGGTCCCACATCTGCGATGCATCGTTTCACGCTGCATCGCGTGCGGGACACGGACCGCTGCATGACCGCGCTCTCCCTCGCCATCATCGGCTTCACCATCCTGTCGACCTCGTTCGTCTCCGGCCTGTTCGGCATGGCGGGCGGAATGATCCTGGTCGGCGTGCTGCTCGCCTATTTCGACGTCGCGACCGCCATGGTGGCGTTCTCGATCATCCAGTTCGTGGCGAATGGCTGGCGCGCGGTGCTGTGGTGGCGCTTCGTGCTCTGGCGCATCTTCTTGGTCTATGCGCTCGGCGCCGTGCTGTCGTTCGCAGTGATGCGCTATGTGGCGATCGTGCCGAGCAAGGCCGCCGTCTATCTCGGGCTCGGGCTGCTGCCGTTCCTGATCGAGCTGTTGCCCGCAAAGGCGCGGCCGAACATCGAATGGCGCGGCGTGCCGTTCGTCACCGGCGTGCTGACGACCATCATCCAGCTTCTCACCGGCGTCGGAGGCTTGTTTCTCGATATTTTCTTCCAGAAGAGCGTCCTCGACCGAAAAACCACCATCGCCACCAAGGCGGTGACGCAGACCTTCAGCCACGTGGTGCGTGCGGTCTATTTCAGCTCGTTCGCCGGTGTCGCCGATGCGCTGCCGTGGTGGACCTATGGGCCGGCGATCGCGCTCTCGATCGCCGGGACATCGCTCGCCGCGATGGTGCTCGAACGCATGACGGACGTCGGCTTCCGCCAATGGACCCGCCGCGTCATCTTCTCGGTCAGCGCGATCTATCTGGTGCGCGGCCTGATGCTGGTCGGGGTAATTTACTGGCTCGCCCACATGATGCGGGCGATCCACAGCACGTCGGCGACCGCGAGCGTGCGGTCCTGATGCGCCGCATTGAGCGATTTCAGCTCGATCGATTTCGTCGTGCGGCGCTTGAGCTCCTTCGCCATGACCTCGCCGTCCGTGGTCTTGACCACGACGCGGTCGCCGCGGCGGATCGGCGCGGAGGGCGACACCACGATGACGGTGCCGTCGCGGTAGGCCGGCTGCATCGAGTCGCCGGAAACTTCCAGCGCATAGGCGTGCTCGTCGTTGACCGCCGGGAACGCGATCTCGTCCCAGCCCTTGCCGACCGGAAACCCGCCGTCGTCGAAGAAACCGCCGGAGCCCGCTTCGGCCAGGCCGATCAACGGCACGGCCTGCACGGAGACGCCGCCGCGATCCGTGATCAGCGAGACGAACGTGTCCACCGTGATACCGGTCGCCGCCAGCGATTTTGCGATCGATTCGGTCGAGGGCCAGCGTGGCCGGCCCTCCGGTGTGATGCGCTTCGACTTGTTGAAGGTCGTCGGGTCGAGACCGGCCGCCTTGGCGAGGCCCGAAGCCGACTTTCCGGAGCGCGCGGCGAGCCGATCGATCGCGTTCCAGATATCCGAATGGGTCAGCATCGAGCGCTGCGCCACGGCTCCGCTCCCGGTCAGTGAGTCTTGGCGGGAATATAGGAATAAAAACTCGCCGTTGTCCATATCCCGCTTGATGACCGCGGGACGCGCCGATACGAAAGCGCGTGGCCATTATCTACAAGATCTGCGATGCGGCGCTTTGGGGCGCAGCCGAACGCGCCGGCGTCTTTCATGGTGCGCCGATCGACGTCGCCGACGGCTACATCCATTTTTCGACTGCCGCGCAGGTCGCTGAGACCGCGGCGCGGCATTTCGCCGGCGTTTCCAGTCTCGTGCTCATCGCGGTCGACGCCGATGCGCTCGGTGCGGCCCTGCGCTTCGAGCCTTCGCGCGGCGGGGCGCTGTTTCCGCATGTCCATGGACCGCTGCCGATGGCCGCGGTGCTGTGGGCCAAGCCGCTGCCGCTCGGCCCTGATGGGCACGTCTTTCCGGAGCCCCTGCCGTGATCGCGCTGTTTGACCGCTTGCTGGCGCCGCTGTTGCGCACCCTCGATCCGGAGCAAGCGCATGCGCTCGCTCTCGCCGCGCTCAAGCGTGCGCCGCTGCGGCGCGCCGCGCCCGACGATGCGACATTGCGTGTGAGCGCGTTCGGCCTCGCGTTTCCCAATCCGGTCGGCGTCGCGGCCGGCTTCGACAAGCACGCGGAGGTCCCGGACCAGCTTCTGCGTCTCGGCTTCGGCTTCGTCGAGGCCGGCGGCGTCACGCCGCGCCCGCAGCCGGGCAATCCGCGTCCGCGTCTGTTCCGCCTCGATGCCGACGAGGCGGTGATCAACCGGTTTGGTTTCAACAGCGACGGGCTCGACGCGGTCGCGGCGCGGCTGGCTGCGCGAGCCGGGAAGGGCGGGATCGTCGGCATCAATCTCGGCTCCAACACGGACACCGCCGACCGCGCCGCCGACTATGTCGCGTGCATCGAGCGGCTCGCCCCGCTCGTC